>JBAXGN010000225.1 GCA_037139415.1 Verrucomicrobiota bacterium
AACAGAAATTGACAGAGCACGGCGAAAAAGGCAACTTTTATTTGCGGATAAGCACATAGCTGCCTTCCGCTAGCTCCGTGACAAATTGCGTCCGGTTCAGGTAGTCGCGATCCGCTTGCAGCAGGCCGGTGGTGATGGTGACAACGCCGTCCCGGGTCCCGATGGCTTCGGAGGCGTTGATGACCAGATTCATGATGACCTGGCGCACCTGGCTGGCATCGCCTTCCACCGGCGGCAGGCTTTTCGCCAGGTTGAACTTGAGTGCCACGGTTTTATTGATGGCCAAGCGCAGCAAATGGGTGGTGTCCTCCACCAGCGCGCTGAGATCCAGACGGGTGATCACGAACCGGCCTTTGCCGGCATAGGCCAGCATTTGTTTGCACAAATCCGCCGCGCGCAGGGACGCCTCCTCAATGCTCTGCAGATAGCCGTGGGCTTCCGCATGCGATTCCATGCTCATGCGGGCCAGGTTGGCGTTGCCCAGCACGCCCGTGAGGATATTATTGAAATCATGGGCGATGCCGCCCGCTACCACTCCCAGGCTCTCCAGCTTTTGAGTTTCCTGGAGTTTCCGTTCCATCTGCAGTTTTTCGGCCTCAGCCTGCCGTCGTTCGGTGATGTCCTCCACGGTGCCAAGAAACGTCCGGTGCTGATTTTGCCCGTCGCGAATCACTTCCGCTTTTTCCAGCACCACCCGTTCCGAACCGTCGGGGCGGAGAATGCGGTGTTCCATTTGGTAGGCCACGTCTTGCTTCAAGGAAGCCGCCACCCCCATCTGCACCCGCTCCCGATCGTCCGGATGCACCGCCTCGCGAAAATTCTGCCGACAGGGCGCATATTGGCCCGGTTCGCGTCCAAAGATGCGGAAGGTTTCTTCCGACCAGGTCAGCTCGTTGGTTTCGAGATCCAACTCCCAACTGCCGATATGGCTGATGCGCTGGGCTTGCAGCAGGCTGGCCTGAGTCTTGCGCAGCCTTGCCTCGGTGCGTTGGCGCTCGGCAACTTCCTGGTTTAACAGCGTATTGGCCAGATAATAGCTGGTGCTGCGTTCCACCACGAGATTTTCCACTTCCATGGTATGCCGCCATAACGTGCGATGATAGGCACCCCATAAAATCGCGCAAACCACCCCGATCAACAACAACGCTTCCGGCAGCCATGAACGCTGCGCCGCCAGCCAGGCGGGCGTCGGCTGGAACAGCATCTGCCAGAGCCGGCCTCCCACCGGGATGTTTTTCCGCACCTCGATGACGCCGGAGCGGTGTCCGGCATCGGCCAAGAGCGACCCCTTGCGTTGAGAATCGGCTGGCCGATAGTAAAGCACCACCGGCGCCGTCCCGGGGGTAATATCCAGAGTGGTCAGATCCAAATCCATTTTGCGGTAATCTTTTAAGGCGCTGTCAAAAAAATCCTCCAAGCGGATCACCTCGCGCAGAAAGCCGGCCAATTGCGCGCGCCGCGTGGACTGGCTGGCATTGGTCATGGTTCCGGAATACACCGGCATAATCAGGATACAGGCCTGTTTGCCGCCCGGTTGCTGGACGATTTTTATTTTGGGCGTGACCACCAATTCACCCATGTCGCGCGCGCGCTCCATCCACTCCCGGTTCGGTCCTGCCAGGGTATCCCAGCCGAGCAGGATTTCATTGCCGGGAACCGGCTCGACGTAATAGATCGGATAATACTCCGGGCGATCACCAGCCGGAATGGCGCGCCCATCACCAACCGGCTCGGTGAAATGGAAGTTCGCCAAACCGTCTTTGCGTGCCCGGCTCTCGAAGTCCGCACGCTGGCTGGCGGGCACGCGCGGCACCCATTCCAAGGCCTGGACTTCAGGATGCTGCGCCAAGAGGCCAGCGGCGGCACCCTGAAACTCGCGGCGCTCCACCAAGTCGGAATAGAGAAATAACATTTGCAGGGCCTGCAACGATCCCTGCGCCTGGTTGATTTGCTGGCAGAGCAGGTCGAATTGAACCTCCGCGTACCGACCAAATTCATCCTCGATTTGCAGCCGTTCCCACCGGCTCGCAATGCAATACAGGAGGCCGGCAAGCCCCAGCCCCACCGCAAACAAGACGCCGGGCAGCCACCTGAATTTAGGTGGCGCGGCGGCGGGCAGCGGCCCCCCGCTAGCGGCTTGGTTCATCGTCATGCGGTGAAGGGTTGGAATTTACGGCCTCATGCCCAATAATGGAAATCCACGTTCGGGAACAGGTTGTCCAGGGATTCAATGCGGGCCAGCCATTTTTCGTCCACGCTGGCGCTGGTGAGCTGCTGGTACAGCGTCAGGAACCGGAGCAAGTGGTCCCGGACGCGCCGGCGGGCGTATTCGGGGCTGGTGCCGGTGCGCAGGATGAACGGCCAATCGCTGGCTTGCGCCAACAGCAATTCGCGCGCCGCCTGTTTGAGAGCGCGCTCAAACAGGCCGCTGGCGTTGGGAAAACGTTGGGCCAGCTCGGTCATCCGCGCTTGCGCGATTTGCAGGTGGGGGAAAATCCATTCATTGGTCTCGTTGAGCCAGAGCTTGTAATAGCCCTCCTCGCCCCAACTTGAGGCGGCGGGGCGCGCCACCTGGTTGGTGGGTTGTTTTTTCAAGTATTCCTCGGGCGTGATGAAGGTGAACGCCTGCTGGTCATAGTAGGCCTTGCGCACATACAGGTCCAGGAACTCCGGCCCCTCGTACCACCAGTGGCCGAAGAGTTCGGCGTCGTAGGGTGAAAGCAGCAGCGGCGGACGGTCCATGACGTTCGCCAGGTTGCGGATTTGTTCAAGGCGCGCCTGGAGAAAATGGGCCGCATGTTCATCCGCCGCGCGCAGCGCCTGACCGCGATCATACACGGCCTTATTCGCCGTGTTGCCGGTGATGCGGTAGTACTTCAAGCCGGTGAAACCGCGCATATCCGGGCTGGGCAGGTACGGACGCACGTAGTCGTAATCCAGATCGTACCCGATGTCGCGGTAAAAATCCCGGTATCGAAAATCGCCGGGATACCCTTCGTTACGGCTCCAGACTTGGCGGGCGGACTCAAGGTCGCGCCCAAAGGCGGCAATACCGTTGGGGGTGAACAAAGGCGCAAAGACGCCGTAACGCGGACGCGGGGTGGCATGTAAAATGCCGTGGGTATCCGTGATGAACCAGCGGATATTGGCTTCCTGCAACACGTCTTCCACGCCTTCGGCATACGCGCATTCCGGCAGCCAGATGCCGCGCGGCGCGCGCCCGAAGTGGCGCTGATAATCATCGCACGCCGTAAGGATTTGCGCCCGCACTGCGGGCCGGTGCTCGGCCAGCAACGGCAGCAGCGCGTGCGTGGCGGCGCAGGTGATGATTTCCAGCAAACCCTGACTCTGCAATTCACCAAAGGCCGCCACCAGATCCCCACCGCAGCCGGTCCATTCATCCCGGATGCCGCACAGACGGTGGTGATACATCCAGGCCAGTTCCCGAAAGGGGCGGTCCCAGTGGGTGCGGTGAATTTCTTTTTCCGCCAGTTCAATCAGGCCGGCCAGATGCCGTTCGTAACGCAACCGGAGCAAAGGATCCCGCAGCATCGCGCACAACGTGGGCGTCAGGGTCAGCGTCAGCGGCGCGCGCATCCCATCCTTGCGCCAGCCGCGCAGCAGCATCAGCAGCGGCAGATAGGATTCAGTAAGCGCCTCATACAACCAGTTCTCCTCCAGGAATTTTTCATGTTCCGGATGGCGGACAAACGGCAAATGCGCGTGTAAAACGATGGCGTGATAGCCTTGCATGGGCATAGTCAATGGTAATTCAGGGCGGCACGAAAGCAAAATCGCCGCCCTTCCCGTCCGGCGGGAGAGCGGGGAAAAGCGGTGCCACGAGCCTCAGGATACATTTTCCGGCTGCGGAGCTTTCAAAGCGGCATCCTGCGGATGAACGCCCACCTCGCCACGATACTCGGTTTGCCGGCGGAATTGTAATTCGGCGGCCCGCCCATCGGTTTTATCTGCGGAGACCGCCACGATGGGCAGCTCATACTGACCATCGGGAAGCGCAAACCGGTAGCTAAAGGTGCCATCGGGGCGCAACTTGATGACCCGTCCGCCGATGGTAACTTCGGCATCTGGTTCCGTGGCGCCGTAAACAACCAATTCGGCATTGACGTTAAACCAGAACCCCTTGGCTTTGGCACCGCCGCCGCCAAACGGGCTGGTGAGGCTGCCCAACACACCCAACCCTGCGCCCGGTTGCACCGGTTGAGCCTGGCCAAATTGGGCGGCGCCCGCCGAGGAAACGTCGCGTTGCAAATGGCGGCGCACCAGTTCGGTGATTTCCAGCGATCCAATCCATACGCGCCGCACTTCGTCCATGCTGATGATTTGCGCCAAGGCCTGCTCCTGCTCGGGCGTCCAGGAACCCGCTTCCAGCACTTCAAAAATTTCCTTGGCGTGGCTTGGGGAAAACGCCCCCGCCTGCTGCTCCGCCCCCGCCGATTCGTAGCAGGCGCGGGCAATTTCCCGCAACGCTTCGGCCAACGGCAGGTGTTCCTGCGCGGCGGCTTTGACCGCCGCCAGCAAATCCTGGAACGACACTTCCACCGGCAGGGTGGCGAACCTGACGCTGGTATCCTCAGACAGGGAGTCGGGGGGCGTGAGGGTCGCGCCGGACTTGGAGATGGACACCCATTTTTGCTTCGCGTTGTAATAGCCCAGTTCGGCCAGGCATTTCGTGCCGCCCCGCCCCACATGAATGAACCAGTTGCGGGATTCCGGGTGGACCGGCACCTCCACGCTGGGGCGTCCGCCAAAAGCATTTATAAACACGCGCAAGGCCAAGTGTCCCTCGGCGGCAAGTTGGTTGTATTCCACCTGTTGCGCCCGGGTCAGATCCCAATGCGCATAGACCCACTGCGGGTCCCGGGCCGCCAGAAAAAGTTTCTTGGTGCCATACGCCTCGGGCAACTCACCAAGTTCCCCCGCTGGCAGATGCTCGACCGGGGTACCCAGCCCCAAAGCATAGCGCTGGCCCGGGCCTTGCACCAAGGGTGGCGGCGGGTTATCCCCTTCGAGCAGGATGGCCGGAACCTCAATCTGGGTTTTCGCCTTGGCCACCGGCTTGCGAACCGCCGCCTTGCGGGGGGCGGGCTTGGAAGCGGCAGGGGTAATTCGCGGGAGTTTCGTTGGGGGTGCCGACGGTTTGACGGACGCGGCTGGGATGGGTTTCTTTTTCGCGACTGCAGACTTGGGAGCAGCAGTGGTTGAAAGGGGCAATTTAGCGACCTGTCGGGCGGCAGCCTTTGGAGCGGCGGCTTTTTTCTCAGTTGCTTTCTTCGATTTCATAGAAACGTATCGTAAGGGCAGACAACCAGCCTGCCGCTATCTGGCAGCATACGGAAAAACCCAGGGCGCGTCCAATGAAAAAGGTGGAAATATTCTTCCTTGCGCATTTCTAAATTGGAGGTTAATATTGGGTAGCGTCGGTGTTGGTCTCCTTTCACCGACGTCCCTCCAGTGGCGCGGGCGTTTGGCTACATTTTCGTCCGCGCCACTTCTGCTTTTTATTTGGCTGTACCATCCCCATCGTTTTAACCCGAATTTGTTTGGCAAAACAGCGAGATTCGGGATAGGGTGGATTTCGCGTAGGTACGCAAACAATCATGAACGAACCTTTGCCACAAAACGTCGTGCGGAAGCTCAAGTCGCAGGCCCAGAAGCTGGACCCCATGGTCAAAGTGGGCCAGGCGGGCATTACCGAGGGCTTCCTGGCCAACTTGGACCAGGCGCTGGCACGCCATGAATTAATCAAAGTGCGCTTTGACGCTTTCAAGGACGAAAAAAGAACCCTGGCCAAACAAATGGCCGAGCAAACGGGCAGCCACTTGGTATGGATGGTCGGCCATGTGGCGGTCTTTTACCGGCAGAATCCCGACCCGGTGCAACGTAAAATTTCGATTGATAAGGCTGTCCCATGAAACCTGATACCCAACCTGGCACGCATCCCCCAGTTATCCTGCGCTGGCTGCCTTGGCTGATTGGCGCGGCCTTCCTGCTGTTGTACGCGCTGACCCTGCCGCGCGACATCACCTTGCAAAACGCCTGGTTGATGGCACGGGTACTTGGATGGGAGTCCAGCGCCACGTATCAGTCCCCGCTGTTTTTTCTCCTCTACCTGCCCGTGCGCTGGTTGCCTGACGCCTGGCAGATCGGCGGGGCCGGCTGTTTGTCAGCGGGTTGTGCGGCACTGACCCTGGTGCTGTTGTTGCGCTCCTTGAGTTTGCTGCCGCATGACCGCACGCCGGCGCAACGTCTGCGTCTGCCGGCGGAAAGCGGGACGCGCTTGCCGGCGGGAATGTTCTGGTTGTCAGGCGTGCTGGCCGCATTGCTCCTCGGGTGGCAGCTCAGTTTCTGGGAGCAGGCCACCCATCCGACGGGTGAGGCCTTAAACGTTTTGTTGTTTGCCGCCTGTGTTTGGTGCCTGCTCGAATATCGTGGTTCCCGCAGCTTCGGCTGGCTGGTGGGATTCTCGCTGCTGTACGGCATGGCGATGGCGAACAATTCCGCCATGATCGCTTTCTGGCCGGTATTTTTCGTGGCGACGCTTTGGATCACCGCGCCGGATTTGGTCAACTGGCCGCGCATCTGGCGACATCTGCGCGGAGAACGGCGGGCAAAAAAATCCTCCAACATCGTTCCGGATAAGGCCATGGGGCAGCCAAGCGAGCCAGCGCAACCGCCCGAACCGTCGGATCATCGCCGGTATTACGTGGACCTGCCGCTGGCGCTGGCCATGTTGTCGGCTGGCGCGGTGGGCGCTTTGTGTTACCTGATTTTACCCGTGTATCATTTGGCGAACGGCCTGACCGACTACGGCTTCTGGCGGGAATTGCGCATTGTGCTCAGCACGCAAAAGGCGGAAGTGTTGGAGGCGCACCGTCCGTTGGCGCTGCTGCTGGGGGCGGCCGTGGTGGTCCCGTTGTTTTTCATTGCCATCCGTTGGGAAATCGATTTTAAGAAACGCCAGTGGCAACAGCGGGTGTTAATCAAAACGCTGTTTCATCTGGCGCACGCGCTGTGCTTGGGGATGGCGGTTTATTATGCGTTGGACCATCGGTTCAGCCCGCGCGTGCTCAGCCGCGGACCGGTGTATCTGCCGTTGTATTACTTGAACGCGCTCGTGGCTGGTTATTGCGCAGGCTACATGCTCCTGATCTTCGGCCGCCAACCGGCCAAAGCGGATGCCGAAGTGGAAGATTCCGCGCTGGTCCCGCTGTTGGGGAGGGCCGGTAAAATATTGGTCTGGATCATTTGTTTGGCCGGCCCCGTCTTGTTGACTTATAATCTGCCGCGTTTGTTGGAAAATCAAACCACGTTGTTGGCGCGCTACGGCGGGGTGGCGGCGGGTTGTCTGCCGGAAAAGGGGGCGCTGGTGCTGAGCGATGATTACGCGCTGTTGGCGGCGGTGCGGGTGGCGCTGGGCGGACAGGCCGCGCAGCACTGCTTGGTCTATACCCCCCACCTGATGCAGCCGCTTTACTATCGTCTGATGGAGCGGCGTCACGCCGTGTTCTGGCCGTTGCCGGGCACCAACGCCCTGGTCGCCCAATTGGACGCCAAAATCGTGGCGCAACAACTGATCACCCTGAGTAAGACGGTGCCGATTTACAGTCTGCATCCCATTTATGGCAACTTGGGTGAAGCCTTCCATTCGGTGCCGGATCGCCTGCTCTATCGCTTACAGCCCCGCGCGGCCAACTTGGCGGAACGCAAACTGTTATCGCGTGCCCAAATGGAAGTGAATCAAACCTTCTGGAATGCCTTTGGCACAGAGGCGGCGGCGATGAAGCTGGTTTTATCGCCCGCGCGCAAACGTGGGCAACGGGAGGCTTTGGTGCTGAGCCAATTGTACTCGCAGGCTCGCAATTATGCGGGCGTGCTCGTGCAGCGGCAGGGAGAATTAACCAATGCCGGCGCGAATTTCGCCGCCGCGCTGGTTATTAATTCCAACAACCTTGCGGCGGCCATCAATCATGACTTCAACCAAGCTTGGCAAACCACCGGCCACCCCCCGCAACGCGGCAACACCAACTGGGTGCGCCGGCTGGCACCGTACGTGGCGCGCTGGGAAGCCGGGCTGGCCGTGTTGGGCCCGGTGGATGAACCTTTGGTCTGCGCTTCCCTGGGCATCCAGTTTCAATCACGCCAATGGCATCGCCAGGCGTTGGATGAACTCCGCCGGGCGGTGTTCTTTATGCCGCACGAATATGGCTTCCGACTCGCTTTGGCCGCCGCATATAATGCCGCCGGGCAGCCCGACGAGGGCTTGAAGGAACTGCGCCTAGTCCGCACAGATCCCTGGTTTCAAACCAATCTCCAACGGGATCCGTTCCCATTGGTGGAAGTCGAGAGTTGGGCGTATTACACCAAGAAGGAGTACGCGAAAGCCAATGCCTTGCTGGAAAATTTTTCCCGGACGCATACGGATGACAAGCGCCCGTTGAACATCCAGATGCAGTTCCTGCTGAAACTGGGCCAGACTGCGGAGGCGGAGGCGTTGCTGGAAAGCCAGGTTTCCAAGGTCAGTACGAATGTGGCGCTGCTGGCCAACACGGCGGGCATCATGCTCATGAACTCCAATGCGGCCAAGGCCTTGGTTTATCTGGAGCGCGCCAATTTCCTCGCGCCCAACAATCCGGTCGTCCTTAACAATCGCGGGCTGGCCTATCTGGAACTGGACCGATTGGAAGAGGCGCGGGAGGATTTCGAAGCCCTCAAACGCAAAGTCGGGGCCTCACCGCTGGTCTATTACGGCTTGGGTGAATCCCACTATCGCTCGAAAAACCTGATGGAAGCCCGGCGTAATTTTGAGGCCTTTTTGCGCGTGGCACAGCCCGGCAATCCGGACTGGCAAAAGGTCGCGGAACGCCTGACGGAACTCAAGGCCCTCCAGGGCCACTGAGGCGCGCGGGAAAAGCCCCGGCGTTTACAGATGCAACTGTTGCCAGAGTGCGTCCGGGGTTAAGCGCAGGTTGATGTAGAACGGGCCAAATTCGCCATAACGCGCGCTCACCTCGTCAAACCGCATCTCATAGACGATGTCCTTGAGGTCATCCACCTGGTGCGCCACGAGGGTGACGCCCCATTCCCAATCGGACAACCCGGTGGAGCCGGTGATCATCTGCACGATGCGGCCGGCGTATTTGCGCCCGGTGCGGCCATGGCTGCCCATGAGGCGTTTGCGCGTCTCAAAATCCAGCAGATACCAATTATCCGCGCCGCTGCGCTTCTTGCTCATCGGGTAAAAACACATGACTTCCCAATCCGGCAGTTCGGGATACAACCGGTAGTGGGAGTACTCGGCCAAACGCGCTTTCTCCTCAGCCAGCTTTTTCTCGAACGCCTCGGAGCCGGGGGCCAGTTTCTCCACGTGCTCCAGTCGTTTGAGCGCATCGGCTTCCGTGGGCATGTACTCGGTCAATTCCGTGACACTGAGGTATTGGTACACCGGGGCCAGGACGCCACCGGGGAAGCACGCCTCCACCGCGCGAAGCATTTGCGCGGCCAGGTTCAGCGTGGCCGCTTGGATCATGAATCCAAGGTCGGCTTGATGGCCGACGTTCGCATAACACGTCAACCGCGGGTGCGCGGCTGCGGAATATTGGCCAGCCAGGGCTTGCAGTTTGGCCAGGGCCGCTTGCGATCCGGCGGAATCGAGGCCAGGCCAACGCTCGCGTTGAATCCGATAAAAGGCATGAATGACATGGAGACCGCGATTTAACTTCACTTCAGGGAGACTCATAATTGTGGGGATCGGGTTGGCTTACGGTTTGGTTTCAAAATTGATGGTTGGATTTCAATCCACTTGCAGCGCCTGATCCAGCAAAGGCGCCAAGTGGATCAGGATGGCCTGGTCATTGGCCACCAGGGTGGCCCCGGCTACTCGGGCCTCTTTTTCCAAGGCGCTATCGCCCGCCGGCACAATGGCGATGACCGGAATGTGGCGGGTTTCAGGCGTGTTGCGCAGCCGCGTGATGGCGGCTCCCGCGTCCTGGTTTTTGGCGACCATATCCATCAGCGCCAGCATCGGCTTTTCCCGGGCGGCGAGTTCGGTCATTTGGGCCGGTTCGGACAGCGTCTGGACACGATAATGCAAGTCCTCCAGCCGGTTCAGTAATTGGCTGCCCGGCAGGAGGCGTTCATATACCAGCAGTGCCAGCGGTTCCGTCATGTGCGTAACAATGTTATATAAAGTGCCGACTTGCAAGGCCGACGCTGCATTTTAACCGCTTTTTACTGCTTGAGTCGCTCGCCATCAGGATTTATTATTGTCCGCATGAAACTATGTAAAATCGTTCCGTCGGTTCTCGTGGCCATCGCCGCGTTCGCCAACGTTTCCCTCCAATCCGCCGACGAACCGGGTTGGCGCGCCTTGTTCAATGGCAAGGATTTGACCGGCTGGGACGGCAATCCCGAACTGTGGTCGGTCAAGGAAGGGATCATCCTTGGCAAGATCACCGGACCGGAACAGATTCCCTACAACCAATTCCTGATCTGGCGCGGCGGGGTGTTGAAGAATTTTGAAGTGCGGGCCACCATCCGCCAGGCCGGCAATAATTCGGGCATCCAATATCGCAGTGACGAATTAAAGAATGTCGGCCCGTGGGCGATTGGCGGTTACCAGTGCGACATTCACCCCAATCCTGCTTACAACGGCCAGCAGTACCATGAGCGCGGGCGCGGGATCATCTTCTTCAACGGCCAGAAAGGCGTGGTGGATGACAAGGGCCAGAAATACCTCCTCAGCCAGAAGGAACCGCTGAAGGTGGAGGTCGAACAGTGGCACGAATACACTGTGATTGCCGTGGGAAACAAGCTGACGCACAAGATTGACGGGCAGGTGGTGATGGAAATGACCGACCATGAAGTGGCCAAGCGCGCACTTGCGGGTCTGCTGGCCATTCAGATTCATCGCGGGCCGGCCATGACGGTGGAAATCAAGGAGGTCCGCCTTAAAGAACTGCCCGAGGGCGGGGTGGTGACGCTGGCGGAGGAACCCTTGCCGGCCGATGCCAAACTCGTTGCGCCACCCAAGCCCAGGCCCGCCGCCAATAAGGCCAAAAAGAAAGAATGACCCCTCCGCCGCACGGTCGCAAACCACGTCTCCGACGCCCGCCCGCGAAGGTCAAGGCGGGCGCTCACGCTGCGGGCGGGCAGGAACCTCGCTCGTCTGCGGCCACGCTGAAGGCCTTGCACGAACTGCAGATGCGGCAGGTTGATCTGGAGGCGCAGAATGAGGAACTGCGCGCGACACGCCACGAACTCGAGCGGCAGCAGTCACAGAATGCACAATTGCGCCACCGGCTGCAAAACAGCCAGGCGCTGCTCCAGGAAGCGGGCCGCATGGCCAAAGTCGGCGGGTGGGAGTTTGACGTGGCCACCCGGAAACAGGTATGGACGGAAGAAATCTATCACATCCACGAACTGCCGCTCTCCTACCAGCCCACCGTGAGCCAAGGCATCGCGTTCTACACCGCCGCCGCCCGACCGATCATTGAACGGGCCGTCCAGCGCGCCATCGAGCACGGTGAGCCCTTTGAGGTGGAACTGGACATCATCACTGCCAAAGGCAATCACCGCTGGGTGCGCACCATGGGCGAAGCGCGGGTCGAGTAGGACTGAGGCGCACGCAACCTTGCGGTCCATGTTTCCTCAGTCC
>JBAXGN010000226.1 GCA_037139415.1 Verrucomicrobiota bacterium
AAACAACAAAAAACAAAACAAAAAAACATTTACACAATTATATTTACAAAACCCAGCCTCACCCATCACCGCAACTACTCGAAAACCGTAGTTGTTACACCGAAAATCTGGAGCGCAACTATTACGGCGAGACGACAGCAGAAAAACAGATTCGTTCACGAGCCAGGATCCACCGCGCACCATTCGGTTCCCACTCTGTCCATCAAAAAAGTCCTCGCACATTTCCCAGACGTTTCCACTTAGGTCAAACAAACCATTCTTATCGGCTTTGAAGCTTCCCACCGGCGCAGTCGTTGCATACTTGTCATCATAGCCCTCAATAATTGGCCAGCCTCTGCCGAATTTGCGTTTGGCGCTCATATCCGCATAGTTCCCCGCCCCCTTCGGCGGCGGCCATTGCGAACCCCAAGGATAGACATCTAAGCCCTTAATCATCTTATCTTTGGGCGTGCCATTGACTTCCTGGTCTCCAATTCCCACCGCGTAACTCCATTCCACATCTGTCGGCAAACGATATTCTTGGTTTACCGTCATTTTTTTCTCCTGCTGTTCTTTTTTTGTCAGCCATTGACAAAACGCCTTGGCATCGTTCCAACTGACCATCGTTACTGGGTGATCCGGCCCATTGCTCACTGGCACGTCCCCGGCATATTCCACATTCTTCCAAGAACTATCCACCCCTGGATTTGCATTGGCATACGCTAAATAATCTCTCGCCCGCGTTTCCCAGATACAAAACAACACCTTTGTCCCAGGCACCGGCACAAAGCTCATGCCCAGGCTGTTCTTCCATCGCTTCCCTCCCCATTGCTTGTAAAACGCTTCGGCCTGTATTCTCGCTGCTTGTTGTTCTGCTAGGTTTTTTTGTTTCTGTGCTTCCTCGGTTTTGCGTTTTTTTTCTCCCGAGGCATCCACCGCCACTACTACTCGAAAACCGTTGTGGTCGTTCCGATAGTCGGGAGTGTTGACGTTCCGCCATGAAACCCGCAGGTTGGCAGGATTGAAATTGCGCCACGACGCCCCGCGCAACACCCGGTCACCTTTTGTTCCATAATAAAAGTCCTCGCACCATTCTCCCACGTTTCCGCTCAGATCAAATAATCCATTCTTGTCACCTTTGAAGCTTCCCACTGGCGCAGTGGTTGCATAACCGTCGTCATAGCCCTCAATAAACTTAAAACTGCCACCAATTTTTTGTTTGCTCGTCATATCCGCATAGTTCCCTGTGCCCTTCGGCGGCGGCCATTGCGTACCCCAAGGATAGACATCCTTAATGATCTTTTCCTTGTCAAATGGAGTGCCACTCCCCTCGCGCCCTCCAATTCCCACCGCATAGCTCCATTCTGCATCCGTTGGTAAACGATATTCCTGACCTGATGCCAATTTTCCCTCTCCTTGCTCCTTCTTGGACAGCCAGGCACAGAACGCCTTGGCATCATCCCAACTAACCATTGTCACCGGATGATCTGGTCCATCGCTTATTGGTACCCCCATAAATTCCACCTTCTTCCATGAAACATTCACCCCTGAATTCGCATTGGCATACGCAGCATAATCCTGCACCCGCGTTTCCCAGATGCCAAATAACACCTTGGTTCCCGGTACCGGTGCAAATGCCATCCCCAAACTGTTGGTCCAATTTTCACCCAACTGTGGCTGTGACTTTTTTTTCTCTGCTTCCTCCTTGGCTTTTTGTTCCGCCAACGCTTTCAACCGGGCTTCTTCCTCTGCCTTTTGCCTAGCTTCGTCTTCCCGCGCCTTTTGTTCTGCCAATGATTTAAGGCGTTGTTCCTCTTTGAGGCGTGCCGATTCATCTTCTTTGGCATTCTGATCTGCGATGGCTTTTTTCTGGGCTTCCTCGACTTTCCGCTTTTCCTCTGCCAAAGCTGCTGCTTCTGCATCTGCTTTTCGACGCACTTCTTCCTGCGCCTTAGCTTCCTGCTGCGATTTGAGCAAAGCCGCCTCCTGTTTAACCTTCGCATCTGCCAACCGTTGCTGTTCAGCCTCCTCGCGAGTCTTGCGCTCCTGTGCGAGTTTTTGTTCCGCCACCTGTCTATCCTTTTCAATTTGGCGCTGTTTGGCTTCCCCTGCGATACGATCCTTTTCCTGTTGTGCCTGTTTCGGCAAATACATTCCCCAATACCACCCACCCAACACCAATAAGGCCATCACGATACCTATAATGGCCCACCGAAATTTGGAAGTTGGGAGTTGATCTGTAGTTCTAGCTTCAACAGTAACCGGAACAGCCAAAGGCACTTGATCTGTAACTTCCTTAGCCGCAACTGTAGCCGGTAATTCCAAACGCGTAGCTGGTTTAGTGGCAGGTAAATCAGCGATAGGTAATTTTTGAGCCGCTGCGATGGTCACTGGAATCACTTCAGATTTGGAAGCTGCAACTGTCGCTGGAAGCTGTTCAAGTGGTTTAGCTGAGATCGTAACTGGCACGACATTTTTTGGTAACGATTGACTCCCCGCTAAAACGTCCCCCTTTTCCAACCTTACCCAAATTTCTTTAGCACTTCCTGGCCTCTTCTCCGGCTCCCTTTCCAAACAAGCCATGATCGTCGAGGATACGGCTAAAGGCACAGGATTATTGATGCCTAATCCACGCAAACGATCTTCGATCGGCATCACTGGATCACTTTCCATGACTGATCGGATGGCACCAGGATGAGCATTATACGGCACTTCACCAGTAATCAAATGGTAGAGTGTTGCTCCCAAAGAATAGATGTCGTCAGCAGGCTTTGGACTTTCGCCTTTGAACTGCTGCAAACTCATGTAAGCCGGCGTTCCACTGCTGCTATGTTGAAGGGATACTCGGTTCAAGGAAGTATGAATCATCGCGGCAATCCCAAAGTCCGCTAGTTTCACATTCCCTTCGATATCCACCATCACGTTGCCTGGCTTCAAATCCCGATGAATGATCCCTTTATTGTGAGCGTACTCTAAAGCGTCACATAACTGCTTAACCCAGAGTTTCAACGTTTCCCAAGCAAAGACTTCATTGGGTTGATCATACCGCAGTTCCGCCAGATTCTTGCCCTCCACATACTCCATGGACACGAACGGCAATTCTCCTTCTAACCTATGGAAATCAAAAGTACGGACGATGTTGGGGTGAGTGAGTATGCGAGTCTTGGCCGTTTCCCGTTTCAATCCTTGCAAAGCATCAATGTCGGCTTGAATGATGGGAGAAACAAATTTTAGGGCAATAGGCTGATTTAGTTCCTCATCCTGCGCCAACCAAACCATGCCCATACCGCCCTGTCCAAGTTGCTTGATCAGGGTGTATCGTCCTGAACCTTTCTTCTGGCCGGCTTTGAATGACGTGTCCGACATGTGCATGCCGAGAGATTAACAGGGAGCAGGAGGTGAAGGCAATCCGTTTTGAATATAGTTTTGAATATAGCCGTTTTGATTACAGACCGGGAGCTACTTCATCTTCGACTTAAGCCGGATCCTTTTCCCAGCCACCATGAAGTTGCCGTGTCCAAGATGATGAATCGTCTTTGGATTTTTCACGGCGGGGTTGATCCATGCTTTGACAACTTCCACGACAAACATACAATACTTGGCCACCATCCTGGTATCCACTACGCGGCATTCGAGATTGGGGATGAATGATGCAGGATGAAGTGGGAAGCGCGTCAACCTTTCGGAATGGGGTTTTCCGGTTGGGCTTTCCAGATTCGATAGCGCACTTCAAAACCTTCCGGCACATACACCACGACGGGCAAAAGGCTGTTGTAGCGGATCAGGTAGGGCCCGGTTAGGGTAACAAATTTTTTCACGTTGGGCGCATTGGGCGGGGGTGCCATCAGTGTCTGCGCGAGTTCTTGCGGGCGAGCCGTGTAACGGGGATATCCCCAGCCCGGGACGTCATCTTGCACAATCTCGCCCCCGAACGCGTAATGGTTGGCTCCGTCGGTTTCAATGGTCTTGCCCACGATCAAATCCACTTGGCAGGCGAACTCATCCGGCTGTGGCTGAAGGTGGAGAACATACCGCACCATACCCTGTTTGGCCTCCGGATAGGCCTTCTCCCACTTGCTGGCCGCATCCGCGAACATCGGCTTATCCCCGGCCGAGGCCAGGCCTGAAAGAGCCCATAAAACCAACCAGACACCTATTATTTGCTGCACGAATATTTTCATACGCATTCTTCTTAGACGTTAAAATGCAGTGGATGCTCCAAAGAAACTACTGACTTGGTTTTTTGGCACATTTGATGCTTTCACTTGTCGCGTTGCGGTAAAATGTAATTAGTCACTGTGCCAAAGCAAATGACGCAGATAATTCCCCACCGTAGTCCCTTGAACTTACTCATTGCTCATACCCTTTATTGGTCCACCAGTCCATTTATTCCCGGTGCCCCAGCGCCCAAATAGCCATGGCTGGCGCCGTTCTGGTCGGGGCTAACCCAAAAAGCGTATAAACTGCCCTGAGTCAGTGTGAATCTGAAACTCACGTTTTTCCCAGCCAGCCCGCTTAAGTCACTCGCCCCTTTCCAGGTCATCCGCTGGCGGGTCTTATCGCCAGTGAAAGCGATGCTGTTGTCCTGGGTGAATGGCGTAATCACAGCACCTTTTCCGTCCAGAATCTCAACTTTCAGGGCGCCCTTTGGGAGGTCCGCATTCACGAACAAATATTTTTCCTTAAACCTCACCGGCCGCGTCGTGAGCGTGCCACCTTTTGCGCCGGCGTCCATCGAGGCAAAGCCATCGCGGCGCAGGAAAGCAACCCCGGTGGAAGCCCCGGCGTAAGTGGTGGAACCTTTGGGGCCGACACCGGACCAGCCGCTATAGTAGAACCAGAGTTGATCATTAACCACCGTAAATAAGCCAACTCCGGAGTGCAGGTAGCCGTTTTCCCAGTCGCCTTCCTTGCGGCTGCAGGCGAGGAAAGGCGTCCGATCCGGCCGATCCCAGTAAAACCCGTCCCGGCTGTAAGCCAGGTGCAGGTCATTTCGCTTAACACACTTGAGTTTGTCCCACAATTTGCCGGAAGTCGGCCCCCGCAGGATGCCGAACATGCCCACCATGATGCTCTCGTAGGCCATCGCATCCAGGTTATAAAGCTGCGGCGGGTCGCCATAGAGCTTGCGCTGATCTTTATTTTCGCTCGATTCCTTTGGGATTTTGGCGATCATTTCAGGGTCGGGCAAGTCGAGTGGGTCGGTTCCTGCCCATTCGTATTCCTCGGAGCGACCGGCCAAAATCTCCGAGGCCTTCTCCGGGAGCGGCGACCAGGAGATCGCCTGCAAAAAATCAGCGTGCTCGCGATAATTCCGGGCGCGGCCATTGCGCGCACTCCGCTGGACCCGAATGCTGATCACCCATTTATCGCGGAAAGGATTGTAAAAGGCGGTCGCATTGTCGCCGCATTCGGGCAACTCTCCCCTCAGTTTCCAATGGATGCCCTCGGGCGAGGTATAAGCAGCGGTCTTTTTGTCTTCGTAAACCAACATTTTGTATCGCTGCGACGGATCGCTGGTAAACGGATCGAAAGAAATGCCGGTGCCATGGCGCATCGGCTTAGTCCGTTTGGGCAGTACGCGATTGTTGCCCGGCTCAACGTCCGTTTGCGGACGAGTCCAGTGTAGGCCATCCTGGCTGGTGGCAATCATGGTGCCATCGCGCCAGCCCCCTTGGTACCAAAGCTTGTAGAGTTTGTCCTTCGCGTCGTAGCAGAAGCCGTCGCTGATCATGGCCGCCATCGGCTTGGTGTTTCCGTCTTTTTCCTTCTCGCCAAACTCGCCCAGTTCCGTGGGCGTTTCGGGCTTGAGCACGGGATTGCTTTCATAGCGCTGGGGATAATGGAACTGCCGTCTCAAACTGGTTTCCTCGATCAGGAAATCATCGATAAACAACTGGCGGCCCACATCGATCGGTACCACCGCGGGCCGGTTGGTCAGGTAGGGCACCGGCAAGACATTGGTTCCCACTTGGTGAATGCGCGGCGGCCACTGGGCAGGCAACTGAATACCGTTGTAGAGCAGTTCACCCTTTGCTGCTTTCGCAGAGGCACTCGGCTGGGCAATCGCGTCCGTCGCCAACGCGCCCATCACCGGGCACGCTGCCATGAGAATGTATTGCAAAATGTTTTCCATAAATTTTATTCACCTGACCCAGAACGCTCTGGTGCAAACTGACTTTGACCTGTTAACCATTAAACCAGTCTTCCCAAGCCCCCAATACGGTGGTTTTATTTGACAGTAAAGTAAAAACACAGATTGAGCTCGTGCGTGGAATTAAAGCTTGAACGTGGCGTTACCCGGAATAAGGCGTGTCACTTCGCGGCCACACTGACAAAGGTGATCTTCGTCTGGCGATCACCGGAATCGCCGCAATCGATAGTCAGTTTGCCGTCTTTAACCTCAACCGTTTTGGTGGTCTCGGCTGTTTGTTGCGAGAGTTCAAGGCTGCTAAAAAAAATTACCCCTTCGACGTTAATCGTATTGCGGCTTTCGTGCGAAAAATCGCCCACGCCTACCGTCACCACGTAAGACGCATTGGGAACTTCAATTTCCCAGGTCACACCTTTGCGGAAATGGCAGAAGGTGTCCTTGATTTCGCCGGGGCCGCGGCGGCGGACTTCCTTGGTAACGTCCATGCTCCAGCCGTAAGTGCGCCCATTGGTTCGTTTAGCGAAAGGTTCGCCGCTGTCGGGTAAAAAGCCCGCCGGCGTTTTGTTGTCCAGGATTTGGAAATTAATCCGGATGGCTCCCCCGATGGCGGTGGCGAGATGATCGGCCGAAGCGCCGCCGCCAAAGGCGCGCGCTTTGAGCACCTGGCCTTTGGCCAGCGAAACAGGTGAGGAAAATACGGGAGAAGTGGCATCAGGATCGGAACCATCCAAGGTATAGCGCACCGTGACGCCGGGATTGGTGAGGTCGCTGCTGACCATTTCTTTGCCATCCGTTCCGCTGGGCAGGAAGCGCAATTGAGGAACGACTTCGCTGACGTGTGCGGGCGCCTTGCTGTCACTGGCCGTAGTGCTTTTCTTTTTCTTCGATTGCGTGGGCAGGGGTGGTTCCTCTGGCAACGTGGCGGAGAATTTTTCCCACGGCTCGGACTCGACTTTAAAGGCATAGGCCTGGAGGGAGGGCCGCTTGGCGGCCTCCTGGAGTTCTTTGGGCATGTCAATGACCACACCTTCGCCTTCGCGCCGCCAAGCCAAATCGTGATCGTAGCCGAGCAGGCGGACCTTCGAGCCTTCGCGGACGCGCGCCAATTTGCTATGCAGCGCTTCGCCCGGCCATTTGAGGCTGATGATGTACAAATATTTTTTGTCTTTGGTGCGCGTGAAGCGCAAATCGGTTCCCTCGTGGTAGCGCAGGTACGGGCGCGTGGCATAGATGCATTCGCCATTAACCTTGAGCCAGGCGCCCACGTAGCTGACGCGCTCAATCATTTCCTGCGGCCACTTGCCGGTCGGGTCCGGCCCAAAACCAACCTGGAAATTGCCGCCTTTGGAGACAATATCAATCAGGCTCTCCAGCACCCACTCGCGCGGCTTATAGGTGTCATTTTTCTTATAAGAAAACCCGGAACTGCCCGGATAAATGACCTGCCAGGGCCGTTTCATGTTGTTCGGGTCGCCCGGGATGGTTTGTTCGGGCGTCTCGTAATCGCCGTATTCATTGATGCCGCGATTGCGCAGCATGATGTTCGGTTGCAATTGGCGTGCCAGCTTGGCAACGTCGTACGCTTCGGCCCGTGCCTCTTTAGGCCAACTGATGTCCAAGCAAAGCGTGTCAATTGGGCCGTACCCCGTGAGCAACTCCGTGATTTGATCGCGCTCCTTTTTGATGAACGCCGCCCAGCGTTTAGGATCAGACTCCTTGGTAAATTGGGGGTCATACCAGAAATTCCGGCTGTCCCAGGCAAAATCCCAATCGTGCCAATCAATGTGCGAATAGTAGAGGCTCACGCCCAGGTTATGCGCGCGCCCGGCTTTGACCAGGTCGGCGATGATGTCTTTTTTGTAAGGCGTCTCCGCGATGCTGTAATGGTCCACCACGTCTTCATAGCTGCCGTCGGCTTTTTTTCTAAAACCTTTCTGCAACGTTTTCGTGGGCCACAGGCAAAAGCCTTCGTGGTGTTTGCTGGTAAATGAGAAATACCGCATGCCCGCGTGCGCCATGATGCGCATCCACTCGTCGGCATTGAAATTGGTGGGGTTGAACTGCTGGTAAGAGGCGTAGTAGTTCATCTGCCAATCGCGCGGCTTGGGCGTCGGTTTTACCAATATCCAAGATTCGCCCCCATCGAACATGCAATAGAGTCCCCAATGAATGCGCAATCCCCACTTCCAATCCATCCAGCGTTCGAGTGTGGTGGCACCCGCGTGGACATAGTCCGCGTCCACCCCGCGGTAGGCGGAGAATTGTTGCTGCAGGCCTTGCTCTTCGGTCGCCGTAGCTAGTTGGCCTTGGCCAATGACTTCGGCCTTAAGGTTCAGCGCTGCAAGCGTAAGCAAGCAAGCGATTATCTCCGAGTGTAATAATCGTCCAGGCAACATGTCTGCACTATATATCACCTCCAGCGTAGGTGCCTAGTGTTTTCGGGTAATGCTCATTGGTAATTCGGGTGAAACAGTTCAACACCCTGATCCTCGCCTAAGCCCGCGCGCCTCCAAAGATACCCAAGCCAATTGGGATCCGGCAAATTCCGTGCCAATCTACAAATTGTATGGAACCGTGATTTGCGAGGAGATCGGCTTAGGCGAGGAATTTTCGCATTTAATTTTTCTTAGGCGTGGATTTGGGTCAACACATGTGATCTTGACTGCTCATTGAGAGGGATTTAGAGTGCTAGCCATGAACAGTGGACCAATAGCAATGTTTCCTAACCGCATCGCGGCCAGTCTGGCTGCACTGATAGGAATTTGCTTTTTGGCACATTTGATGCTTTCACTTGTCGCGTTGCGGTAACCAGCCACCTGTACCAAAGAACGAAAAGTTCGTTTAATATTACTGACATGGGGACGAACCAATCAAGGAGAGAGACTGGCTAGCTTCCTGTCGCGGGGACAGACATACGCTATGGCGATTGCGCTTGGTTGAGGAAATCCATCAGGGGATAAACGGACCGATTGATGCGGGTCATCGCTTTTGCCAGCGCGGGATACGGTTCGTATGTGGCCGAGCACACTCCTTTATTGGAGGCTTTCTTCCCGACATCATCCACCCAGCGGAACCAATGCCATCCCACGCAATTCTCATTGCGCAGCAAACCGAGGGTAAAATTCTCGTAAAACATTCCCCGTTCCGCCTGCGTGGCCACCGAAAAGCCTGCGCCTTCGCGGTCGTCTAACCCGGCATCGGCCCCTTTAGCATACCATTCGGTGATGAGGATCGGCTTACCCGCCAATTTCGCCCAGCGGTCTAGCTCCACCTGGTCGGGCGTCCAGCGGCCATAATAGTTTACCGAAACCACATCCACATAAGGGCCGCAGGCGCTAAACGTTTCATCCTGCAGCAACACCCACCCATGAAAACGCGTTCCCAAATAAAGATGGTTAGGATCGTGCCGACGGACGGCAGCGCTGACCACGGCATAGTAGCGGGCGATCACTTGTTGGCAAAAGGCGCCATCGTCCTCGGCGCTGATAGCCGCGGCGGTTTTGCGTTTCTCTGCGAGGTACTTCTCTGCCGCCTTATGCCCGGCATCCTCGCGCGGAAGCGCCAGGTGCCGTTTGAGGATGTTTGCCCTTTTAAAGGGCAACTCATTGTCCGAAAAATGCCCCACCAGCCAAGGATCGTCCCGGGTCGCGGCCAAGGCCGCGGCTTCCCGCTCGCAAAACGCCTCAAACTCCGGATCGAACACGGGCACGCAATCCGCAGGGAACGGCGCGCTGCCACTTTCTTTACGTGCCGTCTTGCGGCCATAGGCGTATCGCGACATAAGGTTCCACCTCGGCGTATACGGCAGGTTGTATCCCGCCGCGCGGAAAGCATCGGGGTCTGACCAGCAGCCAAGCGTGTTGACGCCCAACGCATCGAGGATTTTCTTTGTCGCGTGTGCCCAGTTGGTTTTGTTGCCAAATTTCTCCGTAAAGGCTACAGGATTCTCGGGAGGCTCCAAGCCGATGGCGTTGATGCCTACGCTAAAAAATACTCCGCCCTCAGGGTCAATCAGAAACCAGCGTCCGCCCAACTTCTCCGTATGAAAGAAGCCGGTTGCCTTTCCTTTCAGGTCCATGCGTCCCCCGTAGCGATCCAAGGTCACTGCTTGCGGCTTGAAATCCTGGAGATTCGAGAGCTGCAGCGTTTTATAGGCGTAATTTGTTTTGGCGGTCTTGGATTTCCTGGCCACGACGACGTCCGGGGCGCTGATATTTACTGCCGTCGCGCCGGACGCCCGAGGCCCGCCCATATCGAATATCAACCACCCGACAGCAGGTAACATGGCCCATAATCTCCTCCAATTATTTCTTTTCATAGTGTTTTACGGCCGTTGGCACTCGCGCAAAATGGGCCAGGTTAGTCCACTGATTTGCAAGACGAAAGCATACTCGCAAGGACGGTTTGCCGGGAGCGTCACCTCCAACCCATTCGCAGTCTGATGATACGCCAACGTTTCCTTGTTGCCCAGCAGCCTGACGCTGGTAACCGAACCGCCGAGTTTTTTCGCACCCTTGGCCAAAGAACGAATGACCAACCGACCATCGTATGGCCACGCCATCGCAAACGCGTAGAGGGTATCGCCCTTGGCGGTAAACCTAAAATCTAAAGGGGTGTAAGGCACACGACGATAGAAGAAAATGCCGCCCTTGGGCCGGTCAGCCTCGTTCTCTTTGATCGAGGGGCCTTCGCCGAAGGCAAGCCAGGGCCGGGTGCCGTGAATGGCCTCCGCATTGATCTCGAACCATTTGCCGATATTATCCACGATAACCTGCTCTTCATTGTCTATGGTGCCATCGGCTCTCACGGGAATGCTGAGCAGCACATTGCCATTCTTGCTGACGACATCAATGATACCCCGCACCACTTGGGCCGCATCGCGGTATTTGGTGCCTTTTTTGTAGAACCAATTGCCAATGCACACATCGCTCTGCCAGGGCAAGTCGCGTATCTCCCGCTCACGGCCCGCTTCCAGATCGTTGACCAGGCGCTTATTCTCGAATTCCTCGAGATTCTTGCCCGTCATGACTGCCTCGTTCTGGCCGTTATTACAAGCGATGCTGTCATTGTAAAGACCGGCGGCGATGCCGAGACCGTAATATTGATCAATCCCATACAGCGGCAACTTGTAGTCGTCGAAATAGAGCAAATTCGGGTGGTGTTGTGCAATGAGGTCCTGCATGCGGTTATAGAGCTTCTCGCAAAAAGCCGGCACTGGTGGATCGCCCGGGTTATCGTGCTGCATTTTGCGATCCCGCGCATAAGGGCTAACCGCGTGCCCGTACTGCGCATAGAGATCGTCCGGATCAAACCCTTCCCACCACAGGCCCTTGCCGTCGGCTTTGGTGAGGACCCCATCGTAAGGAACCCCGGCCATGGGGCCGTTCGTATCGCTGAGTCGGGTAACCTCATACCAGCAACGGTGTTAATTTTTGCAACTGTTTTCGGTGATTTTTTTATCCGTGGG
>JBAXGN010000227.1 GCA_037139415.1 Verrucomicrobiota bacterium
CCGGACAATCATGACGCTTGTGATCAAATTCATCGCAGGGAACATATAAGGGTAGCTTGCGCCCCCTCTGCCCCCGCAACCAACCCTGGCCTGTGGTGACGCAATTCCTTCAGAATTGCTTCACCCCATCATCCGCCCGCGCGATTGACCTTTTGCCGGTTTGCTGCATGATGGCGGGGTCAGATATGAAGATTGCATTGATACGGCGTCAATTTTCCGCCACGGGTGGCGCGGAGTTGTATTTGCAGCGGTTGCTGGGCGCGCTGCAACAGGCCGGTCATGAGATACACCTATTCGCCGAGGCGTGGGAGCAGCCACCTGCCGGCATCCAGTTTCACGCCATTCCCGTCGAGGCCAGTCGCGCGTGGCGGGCCGTCCGATTTGCGGAAGGCGTGCAGCAGGCGCTGGCCGGTCAGCGGTTTGATTGCGTGTTCAGCCTGGAGCGGACGTTGCAGCAGGATGTGTATCGGGCGGGCGATGGGGTGCATCGCGTGTGGCTGGAGCGTCGCCGCCAGTTTGCCCCGTGGTGGCGCAAGCCGTTCATTGGCCGGGGCGCGTTTCATCGCCAGATGATGGCGTTGGAGGCGCGCACGTTCGATCCGGCCAACACCGGGCGGATCATTGTGAATTCCGACATGGTGAAGCAGGAGATTCTGCGGCACTTCAAATTTCCCGCCGAACGCATTCACCTGGTGCGTAACGGCATTGCGGTGGAGCGGTTCCAGAATGGCAAGCGCGAGGAAACCCGGCGGCGCTTTGGCTTCAGTGAAAAGGATTGCGTGCTGTTGTTCGTGGGGTCCGGCTGGGAGCGCAAGGGCCTGCAATACCTGCTCGATGCTGTCAAGATCATTGAGTACATGAAGCGCTTCGATGCCAATGGCATGATGCCGGAGAAACCGTTTCCGGGATTGTCCAAGCATCCCGCCATCAAACTGCTGGTGGTGGGCAAGGGTAAGCGTCCGCGGGGAACTTCGGCCAATGTGGTGTTTGCCGGGGCGATGGCGGATGTCGAGCAGGCGTATGCGGCAGCCGATCTGTTTGTATTTCCGCCGATTTATGAGCCGTCCTCGAATGTCGTGATTGAGGCGCTGGCCGCCGGGTTACCGGTCATCACCACCGCGCAGAATGGCGCCAGTGAATGGATTGCGCCGGGGGATAACGGCGCGGTGCTTTCCGAGCCTGATACGGGTCTGCTGGTGGAGGCGATTTGCCAATGGCTGCAAAAGTTGCCCCGCTTTGTGTACACAGACGCGGAGAGCGTCAGCCTGGAACGCAACGTCAAGGAGACCATGGCGGTGCTGGAGTTGGCCGCGCAGGGCAGGGCGGGGACGAAAGGAACTGCCATATGAAAATTTCCTTCTGCCTGATCACTCGCAACGAAGAGGCCAATCTGCCCCGGTGCTTGCAGAGTTGCGCGGACCTGGCGGATGAAATCGTGGTGCTGGATTCGGGCAGCACGGACGGCACGGAAGCCATTGCCCGCCGGTTTAACGCCCGCTGGTTTCACCAGGATTGGCTTGGCTACGTTGGCCAAAAGAACAAGCTCCTTTCATTGGCACAACATCCCTGGGTTTTCAGCATTGATGGCGACGAGGAACTTTCGCCGGAATTGCGCGCCGAGGTGCTGGCGGTCAAAGCCACTGAGCCGCCTGCCGAGATTAGCGGCTACGACATGCCGCGCTGTGTGCCATACGAGGGCCGCTGGATTCGCCATGGCGATTGGTATCCGGATCGTTTGGTGCGTCTCTTCCGCCGCGACCGTGCCCGGTTCGCCGGCGGCAAAGTGCATGAGCGCCTGGAGATTCAAGGCCGCATTCAGTCGTTTCAAGGCGAACTCTGTCACTATTCGTTCAAGAATGCGGCGGATCATTGGGCGCGTTGTCAGCATTACGCCCGGCTTTGGGCGGAGACGCAGGCAGAGCAGGGGCGTCGGGTTGGTCCGTTGGCACCGGTTCTGCACGCCATGTTCCGTTGGTGCCGGGGATACATTCTCAAAGCCGGTTTCCTGGATGGTCCGCAGGGCTGGCGCATTGCGAAGATCAATGCGCGCGAGGTGCATCTCAAGTATCGCCTGTTGCGGGCCATGAATCAGCACCGTTCCGGTCCTTCAGGAATTTCCCCTAAAAACAGTTAGTTTAACCACGGGTTTCACGAATCGCACGGATAGGACAAAGCACCTATTCCGCGCGTGGGTCAAAGGCGTCGCGCAGACCATCCCCTACGAAGTTCAACGCCAGGAGGGTGGTAATGAGCGTCAGCGCGGGAAAGATCAGCAGCCACCAGTAAATGCGGATGGGGTTGAGTTGTTGCGCTCCTTCCGCGATCAGCGAGCCCCAACTGGCCATCGGCGGTTGGATGCCCAGGCCGAGGTAGCTCAGGAACGATTCATACAGAATCACCGAGGGAACGGTCAGCGTGAGGTACACGATGATCACTCCGAGCGTATTCGGAATCAGGTGCCGCCATAAAATATGTGCGTGGCTGGCACCCATGGCCCGGGCGGCATCCACGAACGGACGCGTGCGCAAGGTCATGACCTGCCCGCGAACAATGCGCGCCATCGTCAGCCATGATACCGCGCCCAGCCCCACAAATAAAAACAGCAACCGTACCGCCGTGGCAGCCTGCGGTCCAAGCCGGTCGGTGATCCATGCTTTCACCACTGTTTCCAAGGTGGTGATGAGCACAATGACGAATACGATGGAGGGCAGGGCGTAGAGAATATCCACCCAGCGCATCATCAGCGCATCCCAGTGCCCGCCCAGATACCCCGCCACCGCGCCCCAAAAGACCCCGATCACCAGCGCTACTCCTGCTCCTGCCGCACCCACCAGCAGGGAGATGCGCGCGCCGTAAAGAATGCGTGCCAATTGGTCGCGGCCATGGACATCCGTGCCGCACCAATGGCGTCGGTTGGGCGGTTCGAATTGCGCGCCGGTAAATTGATCCGGGTGATGCGTCATGGCGGCGGGCAGCCAGTTTGCAATGGGTTGGCAACGCCCTAGCGGCCAAAGCAACACCACGAGCAGCAGCAACCCAAGGAATGCCAGTCCGACTTGCGCGGGGCGATTGCGGAAGAAGCGCCGCCACGCACGCTGGTTGGGTGAGAGAGGATTGGCTGCGCTCTCACTCATGTTTTACCCTCCGATCCAGCAGGCTGTAGCTCAGGTCCACGAGCAGGTTCAGCACCAACAGCAAGGCGGCGTACAGCAGCACCAAGCCGACCACCATGGTGTAATCTCGGTTCAGGGAGCCGTTCGTGAGAAACACGCCGATGCCCGGCAGGCAGAAAATGTTTTCCACCACGAAGGAACCCGTCAGCAGGTCCGCCAGCATCGGGCCGGAATAGGAAACCAACGGCAGCACCGCCACGCGGAAGGCGTGCTTGAGCAGGACGGTGTGTTCCGGCAATCCCTTGGCGCGGGCGGTGACGATGAAGGGCTCCTTCAATACGGTCGTCATCCCTTCCCGCACCAGGCGGGAGACGCGCCCGGCAAAATACAGGCCCAGCGCCACGGAGGGCAGTACGGCGTGCAACGGAGATTCCCATAAGCCCACCGGGAACCATTGCCAATGGATAGCCAGGCTCATTACCAGCAAGGGGCCAATGACAAATCCCGGAATGCAGAAGGACAGCAGGGCGAGGAAGCTGCCTGCATAATCGCCCCATTGCCCGCGCTTGACGGCGGTGTAGAACCCAAGCGGGATGCCGGTGCCCATGGCAAAGAGGAACGCCAGCAGACCGAGCGTGAGCGAGACCGGCAGCCCCTGCTTGAGAATGTCATTGATGGAATGCGCGCGGTAAATCATGGAAGGCCCGAGGTCGCCCCGGATCAACCCGCCTTGGAACCAAACCCGTTCACCGCGCTCGTTGTGCTCCCAGCCGATGCCGAGATATCGCAGGTATTGTTTGGTCACCGGTTCATCCAGGTGAAAACGCGCCCGGAGGTTCCGCTCGATTTCCGGGGAGGCGGGCTTGCGATCCTTGTCAAAGGGGCCGCCCGGCGCCAGGTGCAGCAGTGCAAACGCCAGGAAGCTGATGATCAGCAGCAGCGGCACCATGAAGACCAGTCGTTTGAGCAGGGTGATCATGAGGACGGAGTACGCCTCGGCCAGAGCCGTTTGAACCAATCCAGCACGGAACGTTTCTTTGGCGGGGTTTCCTTCTCGATGTAGCAGCACTCCCAGAGCGCCACCCGTACTGCGTTGAAAATTTGTTCATCGGCCAGGAGATTGAAGCTGGCGATGACTTCCGGCACGACCTGTTGCGATTGCATTTGCTGCGACATCCGGGATATTTCCCGGCGTCGCGCGGCGGATTGCTCGGAGCACAGCGCCACAAACCATTGCCGCAGTTCCGGATCTTTGCCAATGGCCTGTACCAACTGCGACAACCGCTCCAGCGCTTTGTCATCACCTTCAGGCATGAGGTGGTTTTAACGTATTCGCTCGCGCATGGGAAGCGGGGAATTGGTCATCGAGGCCAGAACCCATTTGGACTGCGGCGGCAAGGCGGGGGCGAAAGGGGCCTCGACGCCTTTGGCTGGCCACGTTGGAACGCTGGCAAGATCATGCCTGCTTCTTGATCCAGCCGCCGCCCACCACCAGGTCCGCTTGGTAAAACACGCACGCCTGGCCGGGGCTGATGGCGCGTTGCGGGGTGGTGAATTTCACGCGGGCCTGTCCATCGGGCAGGGGGGTCACGGTGGCTGGCGAGCCCAAGTGATTGTAGCGGATTTTGGCGGTGACTTCGAGGCTGGCCGGCGGCGTCTCAAACGGAATCCAATTGCAGCGTTCCACCAGCAGTTCGTCCTGGTCCAGGTGGCTGGCTGGCCCCACCACCACCCGGTTGTGCTCGGCATCCAGGTCCAGCACATATAACGGCTCGGGATGGGAAACCCGCAGGCCCCGTCGTTGGCCGATGGTGTAAAAAGCAATGCCCTCATGCTCGCCCAGTTTGCGCCCCTGCAAATCCACGATGTCCCCAATATGCTTTTGCACCAGATTTTCCTGTTGCAGAAATTTTCCGTAATCCTTGTCCGGGACAAAGCAGATTTCCATGCTTTCCGCCTTTTCCGCTGTGGGCAGGGCGTGCGTGCGCGAGATTTCCCGGGATTCAGCCTTGGTCATATCCCCCAAGGGGAACAGCGTGCGCGCCAGTTGCGTCTGCTTGAGCGTGAACAGGAAGTAACTCTGATCCTTCTTCAAATCCCGTCCGCGCTTGAGCCAGTAACGGCCGTCATGATTTTCCACGCGCGCAAAATGGCCGGTGGCGATGAACTCGGCATCCAACAGGTCCGCTCGCTTGAGCAACTGGGCGAATTTGACGTGCTCATTGCACAGCACGCAGGGATTTGGCGTGCGGCCCGCCTTGTACTCCTCCGCGAAATAGGTGATGACCTTTTGGCGGAACACGGGTTCCTCATCGAGGAAATAGAACGGCATGCCAAGGTTATGGCAGACGGTGCGCGCATCCGCGACCGCCTCTGGGCCGCAACAGGTCCGATCCCCCTGGGTGCCGCAGCCTTGCGGCCACAGTCGAAGGGTGATGCCTATGACCTCATAGCCCTGCCCGACCAGCAGGGCGGCGGCGGAGGATGAATCCACCCCGCCACTCATGCCGATCAGAACCCGCGATTTTTTTGTTTCCGTCACAGGCCGCTAAGATAAGTGTGGCGAAGAGCTGGCGCAAGTTTTGCAGAACGATTTTCCGGGCGGTGCAAAAAGGGGAACCCATCGTAAAAAGATAGGAGATGGAAGTCAGAACCCGAACAAATCAAATAATGGCTTATCAGTCACGAAAGCGACGTTAATTCGATAGCCCGCAAAACTCAACTCCCTTTAGAGCGATTTTAATAATGACGCAGTTGAGAAAATCAATATTTACCACAGTATTTGCGCTGAAATATCAGCGCCGACTGACGTCAACGGCTACGGGGATCAGGTGAAAAGTACTCCAAAAGTAGTCCAAAATTACACCGGTACGGGTGGTGTAGTGGGGTGGTTTTAAGGGAGTTTCGATTCATAAGTTATTGCAAATTAGCAGGTTGATTAATTGGCGCCGACTCACGTCGTCGGCTGCGTCGAGGGATGGTGGGGTAGTTTTGGAAACTGTGATGTTTTTGTGATGAAATAGATTTTTTCACACATTTTGTGATAAAAATGTGATAAAGTGAATTTTTTATCACAATTCCTTGACCGCGGAAGCGTAAAAGTCCGAAGACCGAAAGCCGAAAACCGAAAGAAATCCGAATTCCGAATATCGAACCCAGTTTTTGCAGAAAAATCCCCAACCAGAACATGGCAAAAAAATAATAATCGGAAGATAGAAGCTGGGGGGGTGGAGTTGGAATCCGCAGAAGATCGCGCA
The DNA here is from genome assembly GCA_037139415.1 of Verrucomicrobiota bacterium. NCBI lineage: Bacteria > Pseudomonadati > Verrucomicrobiota > Verrucomicrobiota bacterium. The sequence continues at coordinate 6,371 of JBAXGN010000227.1, forward strand.
TCACGCCAATAGACGCGAATTCGGATTTCGCAATTCGGGCTTCGGACTTAGTTATGTTCATTTCATTCATGAGCGCAAACATAACATGAGTTCAGCGAAGGTGGTTGCCTCCCGGAGGAGAAATAAATCCAATGAGGTGAAGAGCCTGAAGTTGGTAGGTGGCTGTGGTAACTAACTCCGAATCCCGCAGAAAAGCATCGGGATTATAAATCCTTGAAGAAAAATTATCGGACAACAGCAAAAAGTCAGCAAACTAAGTTTGCACAAACTAAGTTTGCGCGGCTTTGGCAATTACAGTTGGCAAGTCCTGCAACTTTAAACACACGTCAGTTTTCCATTTGCCAAATCCGCCATGGGTGTTGACGGCTATAATCCAGTCATTCAAATATCGCCGTTTCGTTTGGTCTTTCGGAGTATCCTGGCCTTTGATTTCCACAACCAAGCTGGTCCCGTTAGCCAACCTGATTAGATAATCTGGACGGAACTTGTGGAAGATCCCCGCAAATATATAGCTTACTTCAAACCCCAAATGGTCGTTCTTTGCCCACGCCGCCACATGCGGGTTGTGGTCGAGTTCGTAAGCCGCATGCGCTTCCCAAGTCGAATCCGCGACACATAAATTGATGTGTGACCGCTTCGCAGCCACCACTGGCTTGCCCGTAAACCAAGGCAGCATGTCCGCCGTTGAACGAATTGGCCGGTTGCTGTCAAATACGGGTTCAAGGGTCACGGTATTACCGAATCGGATTTGTTCGAATACGTGTTGGACGATGCGCGCCATGTTCAGAGTGAGCATCACCCGGCGCTTCATTTCATCTCGATAAAACAGCGGTGGATTAATCTCCAATTGTGGCGAAGCAATGAACTTTTCCACCAGCCGAATCACCTGCGCCAATAGGTTCTCCTTTGTGCCCCGCCAGCCAGGCTTCATCTGGTCGTAGATGTCACGGGCGACTTCAAAAACGATTTTCTGAAAGCGGAACCGCTCCGCCAATGCTGCCAAGTCAATTCCCGTCATGACTGCGAGGTTAGGCTTGCCTGCAACCACCGCCGCCATCTCTGCATTTTCGATTTTGTCAGTCGCGTTCAGTACCAGCGGTTCAATTTTCTGGGAGTCCAGTTCCAACTGCGGGCGGTAAACATGGTCAATGCGGATGATGTTAGGCCAACTTATCAGAAAACCGACCTTCTCCCGTGCCGGTTCAATCCGCGTCTTCGGTGGCGGTGGCGGCAAGGGACCGTCAGCGCCGCCTTCGTGCGGCAGGAAGGTGAACGGCACACCAAAAATGTTTACATACTCTGCCTCGAACAATTCTACTTCCTCTCCCGTGACCGGGTGCGGCACCTGCTTCACTTCGTAGCTCGTGCGGCGCAGCCCACGGCCCACCACCTGCTCGCAAAGCAACTGGCTTGAAAACGCCCGCAAACCCATGATGTGCGTTACTGTCTTGGCATCCCAGCCTTCCGACAGCATCCCTACCGAAATCACATTCTGAATTTTCTCGCCCGGTTCGCCAATCTTGCCCACGGTGTCCACGGTTTTACGTAACAGTTCCCCCTGTTCCGTTCGTGTCAGTTTCTTTTGCTTCGGTTCATCATCATTCTCGCCCGCGCTGTCCTCTGGCTGAGACTCGCCTTCTTCCGCCTTCGCCTCGGCCATGTCCAGTACCTTGGAGTCAATATGGAGAGTCAATCCAGGTTTGCACAATTCATCAATCAACACCTTCCGCTTGTCGAAAGCGTTCTTCACCCGGGCAGCGGTTTCTGTCCGGTTAGCAACGGTTATCATCACCGGAGGCGTTGCGTACCCGAGCTTCTTCCATGCCTGATACGTCGCCAACCAGTCTTTGCCTAAAAGTAGATAGGCGTTCATCACCAAGTCCGGCAACGGCTCAAACTCTTCCGCGCTGCGGTTCAAGTCATCCCTGACATGGTCATAGATATGATAGAGCTTGGATTTGTAGTTTTTTACGTCCGGCATTCCATCGTCGCGCACGACCACACGGGGGGTCTTCACCAACCCGGCTTCAATCGCGTCATTCAACCCGAAATCGCTGACAATCCAGCCAAACAAAGATTCCTCCGAGCTTTGCTTGCCGCTGGGCGAGAACGGCGTCGCGGAGAAATCGAAGCATCGCAAAATGCGCCGCGTCTTGTGAATCCGATCCAAGCCTCCAACCCACTTCGTTGCCTCTTCGATCAACTGACGGTCAATTTTGGCCTTCTTTGACTCCGGGTTGACGCGCCAGGCATGGTGCGCCTCGTCATTGATGACGAGGAGGTTGTTCACCTTGGCCATGTCGCCGAGCACTTCGCGCACGTAAGCCTCGTCACTTTTTGCGCCGCGCTTGTCCACGCTGCGCTTCTTCTTTAGTTTGTCGTCCGTTTCCCAATTCAGCACGTGCCAGTTGCGGATCATAACCTTACCCTGCCGCAACTGCTCGCGCAGACCCGGAGGCACGATGTCGAACTCGTCATAATAATTGCCCGGCCCGGCGGGAATCAGCACTTGCAACCGGCTTTTGACCGTCAAACCCGGAGCCACGATGAAAATGTGTTTTGAGAAACGGTCGTCTTGCGGGTACGTGACTTTGTTCAATACCTGCCACGCCACGAGCATGGCCATGACCACCGTTTTCCCGCTCCCCGTGGCCATCTTGCAACAAAGGCGCTGAAACGCTCCACCGTCCGACGGGATGATGATGCCGACACGCTCCGTAGCCGGGGCCTCCGTGAGCCAGATAAGCGTTTCCATCGCTTCAAGCTGGCAAAAAAAGAACCGTTGGCGCTCGTAACGCTCGGAGCCGCGCCAGTGTTCCAATAACCGCCGCGTCATGCCACTCACACCGGCGTAACCGCCTTCTCGCCATGCGTTCACGCGGGGACGAATCTGATTCACCAAGTCAATCGGGATGAACCGGCCGGGGTCATCAAATGCCTTGGAACTTTCCGACGCGATGATGTAACCCGCTGGCCGGCGCCCCGGCTTGAGCGAAAACTTCAGCGTCTCCCGGTGATAAAACCAATGATGCTCCGGCTCGTCGTATGGCGAGTTGACGATGAGATGCGTGATGCCTTTGCTAAGCATTTTGGTTTAGTGTTGGGGCGACAAGAAGCTGAACGGCTGTTGACGATTTGATGAAATCTGTGGTTTGCCCGCGTAACCTCCTAGTCTCGCTTCTCAAATCCCTGCGACGCCCAATTATATGAATTACGTCGTTTGTAATTAGATAGCAATCACCCCGACACGCAACATATACAAAAGCTCGGTCTGCGTGCTCATCAATTTCTCGAATCACTTCCCGAATTTTCCTCATCAATTGGTCGTCGGCATCAAGTTCCACTTCTATTCGAATATCCGTATTTAACCAAAGCTTGAGTAGGTAAGAAACAAAACCAATCTCGTTGGCGTTCCTAATCATTGGTACTAGCTTTTCCTCATATTCGTTTGAAATCTTTTTTGTACTGTCGATACAAAGCTTATAATTCAATTTTGCGAGATGAATGAGAAGCTGTTCAATGTGCGAATCTGGATTTTCTTGGGGATTCGTCAGATGAAGGAAAACATTCGTATCAATTGCAATTTTAGACATTTTTATTCGCCCCTAAGTCGAGTGCTTCAATTACATCCGCGCTGAAAAATTCCATTGGCAAACCTTGTCCCTTTGAACCCAAAGAGCCGTCAGGGTTGATGTCGAGATTTTTCACTACCACCGCGGGAAAATTCCCTTTTCTTTCCATCTCAAATTGCTGCATGAAAATCTCATAAGGGTGTATTCTGGGCTTTGAGCCTTTGCCAATGTCAAAGTAAGCAACCGAGACATCTGTTGTTGCTAACTCACCTTTGGAAACAAGTTTCCGCAGCCTTAATAATATATTCGGGCTATGCGTCTCAATGATGCTTGGGACTCCACGCTTTTTCCACAACTCCGCAAAAAACGAACCCAACTCTAGCTGTGCGGTGGGATGTAGCTGGGATTCCGGTTGCTCAACAATTAGTAATTGTCCTGCTGCATGCATTGCCCCTTGGACAAAAATCGGCAGGCATTGGCTAACTCCAAAACCAAACTCTGACAAAGAACAAAGGGCTTGCGTGTTTATGTTGCGACCTTTGATGTGGGTTAAAAGGTTGGACAATTTAGATTTAAAAATGAGCTTATCCACACCAGCTACGCTATGGGCAAATTTCTGAACGAAGTCGGCCTTGTCACGTAAATCAATGTTCGTAAAAAATTCCGCGAGATGCGGCATGGCATATTCTCCCCGGTGACCAACGTCATTGGGTGGCGGACTCCCGATTTGCACTGACTGTTGGGACTCCTCACGAATAGGGGAAAGGTGGCGGAATGAAAGAAACTCATGTCGTAGGGTGTCTAAGAATCGTTCAGAGGCAACGCCTTTTAATAGCTCGTTCAAGCTATCGGAGCGTTCATCGAACCGTAAAAAACTGACTCTACTCAGTTTGTCTGAGTATTTTCGGAAAAGAAAATTATTTGGCAATCTGCCCCATACTTCATGTGCCCCATATTTGAATTGGTTGCCGTAGTGGACACGGCCCTGAATCGAAAAATCAACGGATTCTGCTTCTTTGGTGATTGGAGGTTTTGGAAATTCAAGATGCAGTCGAAATTTATCAACCGTTTCACTCACGATTTGCGAATTTGCTGCTGTTCGCCACATGGATTGTATATCTCTTGATGGTAAATCTGACGTGAGAACATTGATTTTGAAGCGTAGCTGACTATCTCGCCAGCGGGGATCGCGGGTTTTTGTATGGCGCAAGTCCTTCCAAGTTCCAAGTTGAACGTGCTTGCCATCAGTCACAAAGAACTGGTCACTTTTTGATTCAAGCGACTGGCGTAACATAAGCAGGAATTTGATAAGCGATGATTTTCCTGCGCTGTTTCTGCCGATGAGGACCGTGATCGGACTAATACGGACATTAACTTCAGACTGAAACGCTCGAAAATTGCTAAGGCGTATGTTGGTTATCATGGCTTCAAAACTTGCTAGACGACTAGAATAATTTTTAGACTCTCAATGCCTCGATCGTCCACAATTTTTATGGCGACACGGCTATGTTTACCCAATTCAAAAGGAAGCGATACGGTACCACGATAGGCTTCGATGGCATCCTCATCAATTTCTGGTGCAGCCTTCGATCTTTGACAGGCCAGCGGGTGCAAGTCCCGCCT
>JBAXGN010000228.1 GCA_037139415.1 Verrucomicrobiota bacterium
AAATTGACAGAGCACGGCGAAAAAGGCAACTTTTATTTGCGGATAAGCACTAAGTTTGTTTAATGTTTTATTTGACGTTGCCATCACTTTTCCCATATTCTTTTTGTAATAAGCTATCGTCGGGGAATTGCTTTTCCCAGCGATCGGGAGAAGGACAACCCGTGAAGCTGATATGAAAGATTCAAAACGAACAAAGAAAGTAGTGAAATATGAAACGTATGCATTACAATATTTCGCAGCGTGTATTTGGCCTGCTAGTTGTTATCTCGGTTTTGGCTGGGCCGAATATTTTTGGCCAAACAACCAATCCACCGCCCATTCAATTGCAGTTTTCCAAAATGACAGATAGTGCATCGCTTATATCATGGGAAGCAGAGACCGGAGCGGTTTATCAGGTGGAATCCGCCGATATGTTGGACCAAACCAACCTGCATGGATTGATATGGGTGGTGCGAGAAACAGACTGGCCTTCGCTTGGCTGTCAAACCAAATGGATGGATGTTGGTGATACAGCATGGATTCCACGGATTTTTCACCCGGTCTTTCAGAATCATCGTTTTTATCGGGTGACGAGGACCGGAATGGCGACGTTGCCAGCCTCCAGTATTGCGCTGCAACTATCTCAAACCAATGCCGCCTTGCCATCGGGGACAAATAGTGTCCAGGGTGATTTGGATATTTCCGTTACTCTGACCCCTGCCGATACCAATCAAACATTATCATCAGTCGATATTTTTGTGGACGGACAGCGGTTGTACAGTATTCCCAGTACAAATTTTATGGTCTCCATTAACACCACTGAATGGCCTAACGGACCGCATGAAATTTATGCCGTTGCCACCTTAACCGATGGTGGCGAAACAATCCCAGGGAGCGATGATGAAGTGGCCACCAATGCGGCCAATTTTTCCATCGGTATTTCCCCGATCTCCGTATGTGTGTTCTCCAACTATATTTCACGCTTTTTTGTGGCGGTACCGTATTTCGATCCATTAACCGGCCAGGCACAGGAAATCACGGCCGCATTTCCAGAAGATACTTACTGGAGGCTAACTGTGTTGAATTATCAGTACACACCGGTACATCAATTTACCGGGCAATCCTCGACGTTATATGCCGCTTGGAACGGCAATAACCAATCTGACGAGTCTATTCCATACGGTTATTATGATTATTATATCGAAGCACGTCCGTCGCGGTATGGACCACTAGCCAATTATTCCTTCACCGGAGGACAGGGGAATAACATGATGTTCTCACAAACCACCACGCCACTTTATGGGGCTCAGTTGCGCGCTTCATTTTATCAGCAAGTTCCGGCGGCGATGGAATTCAGCGCCACCAATACCGCAGTGCGTGAAGTTTTGTCCATTCCCAGCCTGAATCCAACCAACAATGCTGTTGGGGGCACTAATATCAATAACGGCCCTCCAATGCCAAGCATGGCTGCCCGGCAAGCACTCGGGGATGCATGGTATCCGACCTCTGCAAAAATGGCGATGGAAGCCGGATTGTCCGATTATTACATACCCGCCCCTCCAATGCCGCCTCTACGCACCAATATCAATGGACTTTGGAAGACCATTGCATGGGAGGAAGTTTACGGAACACAACCGTTGATCAAGGTTAATATATCGCCCATGGCGGGAAGACGAAAATTGCAGGGGGCTTCGCGCATGGCGCAAGCAAATAGTAATGATGATCCTCCCTTGGATAATTGGGCTGATACCGTTTATACCACCATTACTCCGGTGCGGATTCCTGGCAATTTGTTCAAGGGATATGCGGGCACGGTCGGTATAGGATTCCAAGGGAATCATCCAAAATTTTCCGTTCAGAGACCGTCTGGCAATGTCATTTCGCCTACGAGTCCGGCTTATGGACCGTTAAGCACCGTTGCGGCGTTAACTCGCAGTTTCTCGATCAACATGGGGCTTGGGGGATGGCGCACCAGTTTTTATCTTGGGAACAATAATTTACGCAGACAGCATTTAATCCCATTTGAAGGTTATCCCGGCCGGTTTGCCACGCGTGCGGATTTTGGCTTGCTCGCCGGTCACATGACTGCGACCGCCAATAATTCCTGGCTGACCTGTACACATTCCTATTTTCCATTATACAATTCGGATATTGATCCAACCGCCATAGATTGGTTGCCCCTGCCGCAGATGAATTTCGGCGGCACGCCTGGTTCTACATTAAAATGGATGGCCTTGTATGGCTGCAATAGCCTCCGAGTGCAGGATTTTAATGATATGTGGTCCAAGTTTCTGTTACCCATGCCGTACAATCTGCGGTTGTTGCTCGGCTCCGAAGATGGTGTCTTTATAGCGCCGTCATTTGGCTTCCGTTTGGCTGGTAACTTGCATGGGTTTACCAACAACGGCACCCCGATGACCATCGCGAATGCCTGGTATGCTGCCGCTCAATATGTCGATATTGAAATGTCAAAATCCTGGAGATTTAAATTCATAATGAACACACGGACCATGACTGTGGGATACCGGTCAACCACGATGGGTGGAAGCTGGAATACTTTGAATGATTCCATCTGGAGCTATGGCGGCAATATCAGTTATGATTGGTTTGATGAAAGTATTGACCAACTTCAAGTTTTTCCGCCGCAATAATTGTATGTTGAAGTGTATTCCTGTTCTTTCGCTTTTGTTTGCCGCGCTGTTATGTTGGGGGCAAACCAACCGGCTTGAAATGCCTGACTGCGCTAGCCCTTTCACTGCAAAAAACTTTCAAGTGATCAATACTATTCCCGCCCATCGCTGGGGAAAGTTGCCAAAAGAAATGGCCGTTTTCAAATATTCAAACCGTCCCAGTGAGTTTCCACTGGCCACCATTCAAATGCTGCTAAAAGAATCCGGGTTCCCTGGTGGGACCATGGCGCTCCAAGCTGCCGTTACCAACGATTCCCCTTATGTAAGCAAAATGCTATTGCGTGGTGGAATCCAGTCGGACTTCTTTGCTGTTGATCCGCAGAAAGGAAGCATCATTCTTAATAGTCAGTTTGAACAAAGCAATTCCAGGGAGACGCCTCCCGCAGACGCAGTGCCTGCCTTTGAAACGGTCCAAAAGCAGTTGCTCCAATGGGGGGCTGCACTGGGAGTTCAACTTGATGGAATAAGCCGCAATACAAATGGGAATATGCTCGTTTTCAAAGCCGAAGGGCAGACGTCTAGGTTGGGTGGGGCGATCAAGTATAAAAACAGACGTTCATGCATGATGTTACGCTGTCTGGCTGGTTATCACATGCGCAGTTCTGATGACGACAAGATTTCCCTGGAGTTGGGCATCAACGGGCGCTGGTTGCGTTTTCAAATGAAATGGCCGGAAATCATTCCGGTGCGTACCAATAAAATTATTTCCGCCGAAGAAGTTGTTCAAGCGATTCAAACTGGACACGCGCTGGCAGACAACGTGAATGAATATCCCCGGCAGGGAATCGCCTTGGTTGAAATAATCGACTTTGAAATTGAGTATTATGTGCCCACCGTCGCCACACCCGCTCGGTTCAATAGCATCTCTCAGGCTGAAATTATCCCCATCCTTTCAATCCACACTAATTTTAAGTCCAAAACTGGTGAAACGGAGGATGGCGGCCTATTCGTTCCACTGCTAAAGTAATTCCCCTTTCGGCTCCCATTATGCCAATTTCCGTGCAATGTGTTCGTTAAGGATTTCTTTTACTGTCAGGGCCACGATGATGCGGTGTTCTTCTTTGAAGAAACGGTCAATCTCGCGCAGGGCGTCCTCGGAGAAGTCGAAGGAGATGAAGAATCCCTTTTCGCGGTTGGAGCGGCGCATGGCGGTTTCAAATTGATCAATGTCCGGGCGGCCCGCCTTATCCTTTTGCTTCACCTGAATGGGATACCAACGGTCTTGCAGCGCCAGTTCGCCCGCGCCAAAGGCTTTGGGTTCTGTGCCCACGGGGTAAATGCGGCCATCAATGCCCATATCGCCGACCTGCACTTTGTTCGGGATGCCGCCCAGGGCGATGACCGCCCAGTTCTCGAACTCGAACGGCGGAATGGCGCGGAGTTTTTCTTCCGTCCATGGCAGATCGCGCACCACAAACCCGCGTCCGGACTTCCACAGCGGTTCGCTTTCGGGAAACCCGCAGACATCCCGCAAGCGTTTGGCCATCACGCGGCAGGCCGTGGGGGAAATATCAATGCCGATCCATTGCCGCTTGAGCTTCTGCGCGGCCACCAGCGCCGTGCCGCAGCCGCAGAAGGCATCCAGCACAATGTCGTTTTCGTTGCTGCTGGCTTTGATGATGCGCTCAAGGAGAGCCAGGGGTTTCTGAGTGGGATAGCCAAGGCGCTCAAGGGAACCTCCTCGTAACGAATTAATGTCATCCCACCAACTCTGTAAAGGAACACCAGGCATGTCATCGAGGAAGAATATCCTGCATCGTTTTGTCGGCTTGCCGTCTTTTCCGAGTTTGATCCTGCCATGGCTATTGGGAACTTCAGTTTGCGGCGCATTCCAGTGTTCCATCATGCCGTCGTAATTTGTACGCCAGCGCGCCCGAGTTCCCATGAAGTCGTACTCCTCCATCTTATTTTGTGGGTCGAGCATGTTTTCAGCTTTGTAATACCGGCCTGACGGCAGCGCGTTCCATTCTGCATCAATGTAGTCTTGTGAATAAGGAGTGTATTGCACGTTCCATGTGTAGCCTTTCGCCTGCCCTGTATAGAAAAAAATAGTATCATGGATGTTTCCATACTTTAAAGGGTCATTGTGCGCATTTGCTCGTTTCCACACGATTTCATTCTGGAAATTATTCTCCCCGAAAAGCTGGTCGAGCATGACCTTGACGTAATGGGAGGCGTGCCAGTCGCAATGGTAATAGAAGGAGCCGGTCTTTTTGAGGACGCGGGCGAGTTCAAAGCACCGGGGGCGCATGTAATCAATATAGGCTTGGGTGCTGGCGTGGCGGTCCTCGAAGGCGCGCTTCTCCTTGGTCTCGCCCCAAAAGACTTCGTAGTTGCGGTTGGAGTTGAACGGCGGGTCAATGTAGATGAGGTCCACGCAATGATCGGGCAGCTTGCGCAACTGTTCCAGGTTATCGCCGCAATAGACGACGCGGGTATCCACGAGCGCGGAAGGCCGACCGGCAGGCTTGTTCGCCGCCGTGGTTTCCGGGGCAGTTTCCGTGGAGTTCTTTGACTTCGCTTGCTTGACCATGGGGCGAGAGTAAGGTAAACCGCCACGCCGGGTCAATGCTGGGATACTGCGACGGTTGAATTGTTGCCTGCAAAAGTCGTCACCAACCTTCCAACACTTCTCGGACTTGTACCGCCAGACTTTGCATGGTGAACGGTTTCTGGAGAAACTGCACGCTGGCATCCAGAACACCGTGGTGTGCGATCACCGGTAAACTTGCATTCGCGCTTTGCCATCCTTATTCGCGTGGCTTGGCCTGATTAGCGGGCACAAAATCTTCCCCTGACAAACGCTTGCCTTGCGGTGCCATCTCGTTTATGAATCATCCCATGATGAATACCGCCACGAATGCTTGGTCGCGCCGTCAGTTTCTGGCCGCGGTTGGGACGGTCTCGGCCGCCCCGCTGATTGTTCCCGCTTCGGTGCTGGGACGCGATGGCACCGTTGCCCCCAGTAACCGGATTGTGATGGGGAATTTTGGGGTCGGCAACCGCGCCCGCGCCATCCTGCCCCACTTCATGTCCAACCCGGAAATCCTGATGCATGTGGTCTGCGATTGCCGCGCCGACCGCCTGAAATCGGCGAAGGAGATGGTGGATGGCTTTTATAAAAATACGGATTGTGAAACCCAGGATGACTTTCGCGATTTGCTCGCCCGCAAGGATGTTGACGCGGTGTTCATCGCCACCGGCAACCGCTGGCATGGCATGGGCTCCATCCTGGCCGCCAAAGCCGGCAAGGATGTGTATAGTGAGAAGCCCGTCTCGTTGACCATCGCCGAGGGGCGCGCGCTGTGTGACATCACCAAGCGCCTGGGCATCGTGTACCAGGGCGGGCATCAGCGGCGCAATACGGATAGTTACAAGTTCATGGCCGAGGTGGTGCGCAAGGGGATGATTGGCAAAGTACACACGGTGATCAACCAGGTGTGGGAAGGGCCGGTGGTGAAGTACGCGCCGCCCACGCCCGTGCCGGCCGGGTTCAATTATGATATGTGGCTGGGCCAGACTCCTTATCGCCCGTTCAATTGGGGGCATGTGAATACCTGGCAATATTTCTGGGATACGGCGGAAGGGGTGATCACGGACATGGGCTGCCACTACACTGACTTGATGCAGATGACGCTTAACATGGATCATACCGGGCCGGTGGAGTACGAGGGCAAGGCGGAGTTTCCCGATCCCCGCGAAGCCTACAGCGAAACCCCGATCCGAGGCGAAGTGCGCTGCCGCTATGCCAACGGGGTCACCGGGGTGATCGCCCAGCGGGGCAAGTTTGCGGATCGTTACATCCGTTTCATCGGCAGCGAAGGTTGGATACAAGTGGATGACCAGACGAACCTGATCACGGCGGAACCGAAATCCATCCTGAGCACGCGGGTGATCAATTCGAAGAGCTGGGCGGATACCGGCGACCATATCGGAGATTTTGTCCGCGCCATCAAGAATCGCACGCTGACCTCCGTCCACCCGGAGGCCGCGCATCGCGCGATCAGCGTGTGCCAGCTTGCGAATATCTGCCTGCGCTTGGGGCGCAAACTGAAATGGGACCCGGAAAAAGAGCTGTTCACCAATGACCACGATGCCAACCGGATGCTGGCACGCGCGCCGCGCGCACCCTGGCGCCTGTAAAACAACCCAATTTGATTCACTGAGTCACATCCTTATGAAACTTAAAATTTTCACGTTATGGCTGGCGGTTGCCGGCCCGTTGTTTGCCGCCACGCCGCCCCGGGTGTCACCGGCGGGTCTGGATTCGATCTTCCAGGCAGCCAGGGCGTATGCGCCGGGTGCCAGCCGCGAACCGTTTGGGGTTCTTGAGCAGTTGATCCAAAGCAGCCAGCCGGGCGATGTGGTGCGCAAGGAATTGGAGCAGCGCATGGTGCGGTTCCTGGACTCGAATGCCTCGGACGAAGCCAAACGCCTGGTTTGCCGTCAATTGTGGGTCATGGGCACGGATGGCTCGCTGAAGGCGTTGGAGAAACTGCTGGCTGGCTCGAACACCTGCGCCATGGCCTGTTATGCGTTGCGAAATTATCCCGGCGATGCCGCGAATGCGGTCTTGCGGACGGCGCTGGAGAAAGCGCAGGGCTCGGCGCTGCTGGATGTCATCAACGCGTTGGGTGACCGGCGGGATGCGAAATCCGTGCCGGCCCTGGCCAGCCATCTGGCGCGAGCGGATTCCGAGGCGGCCCCGGCAATCATCGCGGCGCTTGGACGCATCGGCACCCGGCAGGCGTTTGCCGTGTTGGAACCGATCATCGCCGCCAACGATAATCCCAACGCCATGCCAGCCCGGTTTGCCGCCGTGCAAATTGCGCAGCGCCTGATGCAGGAGGATAAAAAATCCGAGGCGACGGCGGTATTCAAGCGACTTCAGCAAGCGCCTGGTTCCCCGCGCATTGAACGCGCCATTTTGCTGGGCCTGGTGCAATTGGGTGACGCCAGCGCCCGTGATCTGGTGGCGGAGGCGTTGCATGGCAGCGATCCCCTGATGCGCTCCACCGCGATTGCGCAGATTCCCCGCTTGAAAAACCAGGATGACGCTCAGTCATTTATTTTTGAGTTGGATAAAGCGGAGCCAATTGCCCAGGCGCAATTGGTGGATGCCTTTGCGGCACGGAAGGAACTCGCAGCGTTACCGGAGATCCAGCTCCTGTCCTATAGCGAGCGGCCGGCGGTGGCGAATGCCGCGCTGCGGGCACTGGGGCGATATGACAGCATCACTTCCATTCCGATGCTGATCGCCGCTGTCAACCGCGGGCAACCGGTGGAAAACGTGGTGGCGGCCATTGACAGCTTGCGCCAGTTGACCGCTGCGAGTGTGAATGAGCGGATTGCAGCGGCCCTCCCGGACGCGCCGGTGGCGGCTAGACCTGATCTCATTGAAGTATTGGTGGCGCGCCAGGCCACTGCGTTTGTTCCCCTGTTTGTCCAGTTGGCCGCTGATCCGGATGCCAAGGTGGCCGGCGCAGCCCTGAAAGCCATTGGTCGTCTGGGCACGCCGGATCACATGGCTGCCTTGCTTCAACGGCTGGTCGCCAATCCCAACGCCGACACGGAAACCGCCGTTATCCAATTGGCGCAAAAAATTGTGGGGGCCGGCAAACAATCCGAACCGGTGCTGGCGGTGTATGCGGCAACGACCTCGGTTCCGGGCCGGGCGGCCTTGTTGCGCGTGCTGGCGGAGACGGCCGGGCCGAAGGCGTTGGCGACGGTGGTTGCCGCCACGGCTGATCCCGAGGAGGCGATCCGGGATGCCGCAATCCGTTCGCTGGCGAATTGGCCCGAAGTGGCCGCGCTCAAGGTGGTGTTGAGCCACGCGCAATCGGCTCAAAAAACCGCGCACCAGGTTTTGTTGCTCCGTGGTTACCTGCGGTTGCTGGCCATTCCCGGGCAGCGCGATCCGGCCCAAACGCTGCAGAATTACGAAGCCGCGTTCCAGCTCGCCAACCGCCTGGAGGAAAGACGGCAGGCGTTGTCAGGGCTCGGCGAATCCGGCGTGCCCGGCGCCCTCAAACTGATTCAACCCCTGTTGGACGATCCAGCGGTGCAGGCCGAGGCGGTGCTCGCCTGCGTCACGGCTGCCAAATCCGCCACCGAACCCGACAAAGAATTGGTGAAAGCGGTTCTGCAAAAGGCCATCCAGGTCGCGACTGATCCCAAAGTCAAAGCCCAGGCGCGTGCTTTGTTAAACCAATTGAAGTAGGACTTCCCCGAACCAACCCTTCCCCCTCAACCGCCCTGCGGGCACCTTCTCCCCCGTGGGGGAGAAGGACGGGATGAGCGAAGCAACCAGCCCAGCAACCCAACCAGGGTGACGCCGGATAGCAACGCACCAATCCTGAACCACCAATCCCGGTAAACCAATTCGATGGCATGTTTGCCGGCGGGCACTTCGAGAGCTTGAAAGGCCAGGTTGGCTTTCAGGATGGGGGTCTCCTGTTGGTCCACGAATGCACGCCAAGGGTGATAGTAACTCTGCGCCAGGACCACCAGTCCGGCTTGCGGCGCGTCCGTTTCAAACCGAATCGCGTGGGCCTGGATCGAGACCTTGCGGATTGCGATGGTGACGCGATTCGTGGCGCGCAACGTGTTCGCATAGCGCTGACTTAGCAATACCCCCGCTCGCGGGTCCATGGGCAGGTCCGTCCAGTCAGCTTCCCATTTGGGAACAAACCAAGGGGCCTGGCCGCCGGTGATCAGCGGCAGGGCGTTGGTGCGCGGTTCCCAGGCCAGGAATTGGCGCGTGCTGGAAACTTGTTGAATGCCCATGAAATCCGCCAGTCGTTCGGGAATACGGTTGCTTGGGGCAAAAAAGGTGAGTTCCCACAGGCTGCGAGGGCCGGGCAGGTAAAGGGAATAAAATCCATCTGGTGTCGGGGTGCCGTCCAACAAGTTGCAATTGCCAAATAAACCAAGTCGGCGGCCGGTGTAATCCGCCACCGCATTCGTCAACATGGAACCGTACAGCCGGTCATGGGTCGGCTTGGTCATCAGGGCGCGACCAAACCCCGATTGGGAATCTACGGCTATTTGATTCGGTTGGCAGGCCGCCACGGGCACCGTGGGGTTTTGTGGCGGCACATGGGTCAATAAATCCAGCGCCAGCAAGGCGATGAAACCGTACTGCATCCACTGCGAGGGTGAACTGGACGTGCGAATGTTGGCCAGCAATAATACGGTCAACCCTGCTCCCAGCATGATCCGGCAGCCACCATTATAAAACAACGCGGCGGCGGATGCGTATTCAAAACGCAAGCCCAGCATGGTGGTGATCCCAATCAAGAGCCCGGCGAGGATCATTCCGGTCCATACTAATTTTGGAGCGGTTGCCATGCGCGAAGGACGAGCCAGGGCGGCGACGGCCAATCCCGCGAGCACCGGCAGGCAGAAGACGGGCAGCACCACAAACTTGATGGGGAACCGCATGAATTTCAGCAAGGGCAGGGTATCTGCCAGCAATTTGTAGAGCCCACCGTGATATCCCAGCGCCATGACCAACCCGAACAAAGACAACAACACGAACAGCATGACGCGCCGTTCCCTTCGCCAATACCAGGCACCCAGCGCCAATACCAGGCAAAGCGCGCCGACATAATACGAGGAGGCCCAATCCTGGTTGGGCTGGAAAAAGACGCCCAGCGGCGAGCGGTAACAGCCAAATAACGGGGTCAGCAGATTCAACCATCCCCACGATGGCATCGGCCAGGTGTTGTTTTCAAAATTCTGGCCGCGATTGGAGTGCAGCGCCAAATCCGCGAATGGCAGCAATTGCGCGGCGGCGAGCAGTAACACGAACGCAAACGCGGTGGCGAATCGCGC
This sequence comes from Verrucomicrobiota bacterium, assembly GCA_037139415.1. NCBI lineage: Bacteria > Pseudomonadati > Verrucomicrobiota > Verrucomicrobiota bacterium. The sequence goes on from JBAXGN010000228.1 coordinate 10,506, forward strand.
CAGCAAACGGCTCATCACCCGGAGTTGTTTCCGCGTTCTCCAGAGGTCCAACGTCAGTAGTAAACCGGCAATCATCCAGGTGAACACGATGATTTCCGGAGCGCCCGCCAGCATGGAAATCGCGCCTACCAGTGCCGCAATGGCGATTTTGCGCCCACCGAACCGCCAGGCGGATTGGGTGGATAAAATCACCCACGGCATCCATCCCAAGGCCGCCACATTGTTGGGCCACATCAGGCAATTCAGCGCGAGCCCGTTCAACGCGAACACCGTTCCGGCCAACGCCGCCGCCAGCCGGTTTCCAGCCGTCCACCGGCTGACCAGCACAAACATGCCGGTGCCCGCCAAGACCAGGTGCAACAAGCAAAAAACATTCAGCGACCACGGCAGGGGAAATAGCAGATAAATCAGTGACAAGGGATACAGTGTGAGCGTGTTCCATTGCGCCAGGAACGGCAGGCCGCAATTGTTCAGCGGATTCCACAGGGGAACCTCTCCGCGCCAGAAAGCCTCGCGATGATAGTGGGCCAGCGGGTAACCGAAGATGCCGAAATCACGGAAGAAAAACGATTCACTCCCGGACCAGACCTGCGGAAACATGGCGAGCAACAGCAAGGCCAGAAACAGGCCGAAGGTGAGGGGCGTAAGCGTCGGCCCCGCCCATCTTTTGAATGGCGGTGCGTGGGCGGCAACGTGTGTTTCCTGACCAGACATTCCGGGCATGCGTTAAATAGAGCCCGTCCCGAAGCAGAATAAGCAATAGCCACTGCGACGGTTGGGATTTT
>JBAXGN010000229.1 GCA_037139415.1 Verrucomicrobiota bacterium
CGGAATGCGGAATGCGGAATGCGGAATGCGGAATGCGGAATGCGGAATGCGGAATTAAGGACCGCAAAACCAACCATCAAGCGCCGAAGGTGCTGAGTAAACGGCGGGTGATGTATGGGTCGAGGCGGGCCACCAGGAAGTAGGCCCAGCGTTCGCGCAGTTTGGTCCAGAGCGTGCGGGTGTGGCGGAACTCGTCGAGGATCACCGGCTTGGCGTGCTGCAAATCATCGAGGAACATCTGCCGGGCGTCCGCAATGGCAGAGGGCACGGTCAAACGCAGCATCAACTCGTAATTGATATGAAGGCTGCGCGGGTCCAGGTTGGCCGATCCCACGTACGCCGCCTGCGCCGCCGGCCAGAAGCATCCCGCCTGGCTCCTCTCGGTGGTGACCGCAGGGCGGCGGAGTACCCGCTATGTCCCCAAGGCCTTGGTGAAACCCCTCAAACAGGCGATCAAGAACGGCCGCAAAATCGAGACCCTACTCCAGCAAGCCGCTATCCAAATGGTCAAAAACTATAGAAACCAAGTCAACAAAGCCCGGAAACCGAAGGCCAAATCCTAGTGGCATTGGACCGGAGGTCCGCGCTCCTTCGGTTGACCGCTCAGACAAACTCAATAATGGGCTGATCTACTGTCAAAATTTCGCCTTTCGCCGCCAGCACCTTATTGACCACCCAGTCATGCACGGCCAACAGAGTAGTTTGCATTTTCATGGCTTCAATCACGGCAATGCGCTCACCGGCGAGCACTTTCTGGCCCGGCTGCACCGCCACTTCAACCAGCAACCCTGGCATGGGTGCGAGCAGGTACCGATTCATTTCGGGCGGCGTCTTGCTGGGCATCAGGGCATAAAGCTCCGCAACGCGCGGAGACAGCACCAGTGCTTCAAGCTGAGTACCATTATGCGCCAATCGTATGGCCAGCGGGTTGTTACCGCCTCCGCGTTCCACTTGCGCGGTGAATGGCTTATCATTACAAATGCCGTCCATGCGGATGGCTCCAAACTTGGATTGACTGCAAAACTTGTAGCTCGTGCCACCCACGGTAACCAGGCTGACACCCGTTTGCACATCAAAGTCGCTCACCCGTACCCGTGTGCTGATGCGGTCCCCTCGCTGGCCGAGGGAGACAACCGCAAAATCGTCACTTACCTCCACCTCATGTCCCTCCATCTGTCCGGTGATGCCCGTGGCGCGGTGACGGTAAATCCGATGAACAAAAGCGGCCAGCGCCACCAGGAAATTCATATCTTCGTGGGGAACATCTTCCGCCCTGAAACCCTTGCCATAGTTCTCGGCGATAAAGCCGGTATTGAATTCACCCGCCACGAATTTGGGGTGCGCCAGCAGGGCCGCCTGAAACGGAATATTGGTGGATACCCCGCGAATCACGAAACCATTGAGCGCTTCACGCATTCGATCAATCGCCTCAAGCCGGTTCTTGCCATGCACAATCAGCTTGGCGATCATCGAATCATAATGCACTGGAATCTCGCTGCCCTCCTGTACGCCCGTGTCCACCCGCACGCCCAATGATTGGGCGGCATCCGAGGCGAGCATGGTAGCTTCCGGCGGCTGGAACCGGACCAACCGACCGATGGCGGGGACAAAGTTACGAAACGGGTCTTCTGCATTGATCCGGCATTCCATCGCCCAACCATTGCACAGTACCTCTTCCTGCGTCAGCGGCAGCTTTTCACCGGCTGCCACGCGAATCATGAGTTCCACCAAGTCAAGACCCGTGATGCATTCTGTCACCGGGTGTTCCACTTGGAGACGCGTGTTCATTTCAAGGAAATAGAAGTTCTGATCCTGGCCCACCACGAACTCCACCGTACCTACATTCTGATACTTCACCGCCTTAGCCAGTGCCACAGCCTGCTCACCCATCGCTTGACGCGTGGCGGCGCTGATAAAAGGTGACGGGGCCTCCTCGATCACCTTCTGGTGACGGCGCTGGATGGAACATTCGCGCTCATGAAGATGAATCACATTTCCATGATGGTCGCCGATCACCTGAATTTCGATATGCCGCGGCGCGCTGATAAACTTCTCGAGGAACACGCCGTCGGTGCCAAAGTGATTGCGGACCTCGTTACGGCAACTGGTAAAACCCTCGATGGCTTCCTGATCGTTGTGCGCTACCCGCAAGCCTTTGCCGCCCCCTCCGGCGCTGGCCTTGATCATGACCGGGTAACCGATACCCCGGGCGATTTTGACCACCTGCTCCACGGTTTCAATCGCCTGATTCACTCCTGGGACACAGTTTACGCCAGCTTGGCTAGCCAGCCTCTTTGAGGTTAGCTTATCGCCCATGGCGGCAATCGCCTCGTGCGTGGGGCCAATGAAGGTGATGCCCGCTGCTTCCACCTGTCTGGCAAAACCCGCGTTCTCGCTCAAAAAACCATAGCCAGGGTGAATGGCCTGTGCACCCGTTTGCTTGCCGGCAGCGATAATTTTGTCGGCTGCCAGATAACTTTCCCGACTGGCGGTTGGGCCGATATGGATGGCTTCATCGGCCAGTTCGACATGGTGTGCAGCCCGGTCGGCATCGGAATACACCGCCACGGTTTTGATACCCATTTTGTGGGCTGTCTTGATGATCCGGCAGGCGATCTCGCCCCGGTTGGCAATCAGGATTTTGTTGAACATGGGTAAGTGAGTGCTCGCACGCGCGTGGCGGTTTCAGCGTTGGTCATATTTTCCATTTCCCATCACAGTGGAATATTACCGTGCTTGCGCCATGGGTTTTCCAGCTTCTTGTCGCGCAGCATTACCAATGAGCGGCAAATGCGCTTGCGGGTTTCGTGGGGCAGGATTACGTCGTCAATAAAACCGCGCGCTCCGGCGATAAATGGATTGGCAAAGCGCGCCCTATATTCAGCTTCCTTCGCGGCCAGTTTGGCTGGATCACCCTTGTCATCGCGGAAGATGATTTCAACCGCACCTTTGGCACCCATCACTGCAATCTCGGCGCTGGGCCAGGCGAAGTTGACATCGCCACGCAGATGCTTGGAGGCCATCACGTCATAAGCCCCGCCATAGGCCTTGCGTGTAATCACAGTGATCTTGGGAACGGTACACTCGGCGTAGGCGTAGAGCAGCTTGGCCCCATGCTTGATGATGCCGCCGTCTTCCTGAGAGGTGCCAGGCATAAAGCCGGGCACATCAACAAAGGTGATGACCGGGATGTTGAAGGCATCGCAGAAGCGCACAAACCGCGCCGCCTTGATCGAACTCTTGATGTCCAGGCACCCTGCCAGCACCATCGGTTGGTTGGCAACGATACCTACGGTTTGCCCGTCCATCCGTGCAAATCCAATGAGGATGTTGCCGGCATATTCGGGCTGCAACTCGAAGAACTCGCCGGCGTCCACGGTTTTAACAATCAGCTCCCTCATATCATACGGTTGATTGGGATTCGCTGGCACCAACGTATCCAACGACGCATTCAAACGATCGGCCGGATCGCCGCTTCTTCGAACAGGCGCCTTTTGGCGATTGTTCAGCGGCAGGTAATTGAAGAGCCGGCGTAGCATGAGCAGCGCTTCCACATCGTTCGCGAAAGCAAGGTCGGCCACACCGCTTTTGGTGGTGTGGGTCAAAGCGCCACCCAACTCCTCCGCCGTCACCGTCTCGTGCATCACGGTTTTAACCACGTCGGGTCCCGTGACAAACATGTATGAACTGTCTCGCACCATGAGGATAAAGTCGGTGATCGCCGGCGAATAAACCGCGCCACCGGCGCTCGGCCCCATGATCATGCTGATCTGCGGCACCACGCCACTGGCCAGCACATTGCGCTGGAACACATCGGCATAGCCACCCAGCGAGGCCACTCCTTCCTGAATACGCGCGCCGCCCGAATCGTTGAGGCCGATCACCGGGGCACCGACCTTCATGGCATGATCCATCACCTTGCAGATTTTCTCCGCATGGGTCTCGCTCAAGGCCCCGCCGAACACGGTAAAATCCTGGCTATAAACAAATACCAAACGACCATTGATCATACCATAGCCGGTCACCACGCCATCCCCCGGAATCCGGTTCGCCGTCATGCCGAAATCCACGCACCGGTGTTCCACAAACATGTCCCACTCTTCAAACGTGCCTTCGTCGAGCAGCACCTCCAGCCGCTCCCGCGCCGTTAATTTGCCCTTTTTGTGCTGCGCTTCAACGCGCTTGTTCCCGCCACCCAGGCGTGCGGATTCACGCATTTTTTCAAGCTGATCAAGGATGGGTTGCATGGGGTTGGAGCTCCCGATGGGGGATGAACGCAGGTTCTTTCCCGTTGCGGGGCACAGCGCGGACAGGGAACCTTGCTTTTGGTCCTAGTTTCATTTACCTTATTAAGACTAGGAGGCAGCCTAATGGCGGTATGCGGAGGCTGCAAGCAATTTATTGGTATCAATTACCGAAGCCTCGCCGTTCACTTAGGCGGCGAGGCGTTCATCCAGCGTTTTCGAAGCCAACACACCCGGCTCTCTTGTCTCGGTCAGAGCGTCAGGATTCGTACGGCTGATGGTACTGCCATTGTTTCAAGGCAGGCACAATTCATAACCTATTCACCACATGTGAACACCCCAACCCGATGCCATTACATTGTCAAATCACATGAGGGCAGGTTACCCAACTTTCTTAGGCACAATGGTAGTTTGTTTGGCAGGCACAACTTTCTTGCACGGATAACTGGCCACCACCTCGCCCCGGATACGCAGCGACTCCGCCAGCGCGAACTTGAATTCCTCCTCCTCCTCGGCGCTTTCAAATGCCGACTTGAGAACAGACGTCACCTTCTTTCCGGGGAGGCGCAGCAGCGCACACCGGGCGTCTTCCCGCAGTTCTTTATCCTTCAGCAGCGCGGCCATGGGCTTGAGCGCATCGTCGTCGCCAATTTCCGAAAGCATCCAGAGCACTTCACGCCGAACCGGCACCGGTCCCTCGGGCAGCAGTGCCAGCAACGCCTTTTGGACGGCAGCCTTTTCTTTCCTGGTTCCGGGACGGCCGGCGTAACGCACGACTTTCCATAAGCCGCGCTTGGCGGCTCGCGCGATTTCAAAGTCTTCACCAGCCATGACCGCTGCCAATGGCTTTACCGCTGGCGCACCAAGCATGCCCGCAGCCTGCCATGCCTCTGTGCGCACGGTATCGTCTGGACTCTTAATCCGAGCGACAATTTCTTCAACGGTGCTTGAGTTCTCAGCAGCCGGGGTGGAAGGCGCGAGCAAAGTGAGCGTGCCGGCAATCAGCGCGGCTTTGGTATTTTCCTGGGTATTCATCATAAGTGGTTCCTCATCCTGAATCAGGTTCAATTACAACACATACGGGTAGCGTTGCGGCTTGCCCAACATGCGGCTGGCTTCGTCGTCGCCCACCACATCCTGTTTCTCGCCATCCCAAACCAACTTTCGCCCCAATACATAAGAAAGATTGGCCAGGTTGCAAAGGGTGGCAGTGCGATGGGCAATCTCAATGTCCACAGCCGGCCGCAAATGCCCTTCGCGGATGGATTTAAACCAATCGGCCTTATGGTTCATATTAAAGTCTTCGTATTCGTCCGTGCGATACACTTCCTGACCGCCCGGCGGCAACTTGAAGTTGACGGCCTCGGGACTGGCAGGCTTGTAGCCACCTTCCCATTCCTGGATCAACTGCCCGTGCTCGCCGTAAAACACGTTCCCGAATTCGAGCTTGCCCACTTTTTCCCCCGGCTGCCCCCAAACCAGCGTCCAGTCGGGATTCTTGAATTGGAACACCGCATCCATGGTGACTGGACAATCCCAGAGTCCCTTCTTCGGCGGCTTCCCCGTCGCCTCGACGGTGAACGAGGTTTGATTATCCGCGTTCATGCACCAAAGAATAGTGCTGAACTGGTGCGCGCCGCGATCGCGAATCTGGCCGCCACCCGACTCCATCAGCCAGCGGAAGGTAGCTGGCAGGTAGCGCCGATTGAAGGGCCGCCACGGAAGCGGGCCCAGCCATAGATCCCAATCCAAATCCTCCGGTGGCGCACTATCCGGCACCGGCTTATCATCCGTTGGCGTGGCGTAATGCCAGCAGGCCACCTTGTTCACCCGTCCCACGATGCCATTGCGAATCGCGCGGCAGGTGTACCATGCCCCCTTGGCGGTGCGCGCCTGCGCCCCCACCTGAACGGCAACTTTATTAGCCCGGGCGGCTGCGATCATAGCCTGACCTTCGCGCACCGTGACCGAGGCTGGTTTCTCCACATAGACATGCTTGCCAGCCTGGCAGGCGTGAACGGTTTGGACTGCATGCCAATGGTCTGGGGTGGCGATGAGCACGGCATCAATGTCTTTGCGCTCAAGAATATACCGGTAGTCCCGGTACGGTGTAGCCCCCTCCCCCACGTTGTTCGAGGCGGCTTCGAGCCTATTTTCGTCCACATCGCACACCGCGGCAATCTTCACTTTATTGTCCTGCTGAAAACGGAGCATGTTGCGCAGATGGGTATTGCCCATGCCACCGACGCCAATATGGGCGACGACGAACCGGGATTGCGCTCCTCCTTGACCGGAGACACTAATCACGCCCGAAGGAATGATCGTGATGGCGCCCACCGCCGCCGCACTGGTTTTCAGAAAACTGCGCCGGTTAGATTGTGGTTGTGTGTTTTTCATAGGTTTGGTTTGGCTACACTGTTATTTGACGATCACCGGCCTGCCCTCGCGCCAATCTATCTTCAGCACGGATAGGAACCAGGTTTTTCCCTGATCACTATTCCCCTGATAAAACAAATACGTCTGCCCATCCTTATCCGCGAAGACGCCGGGATGTCCGGATTCGGAGAAATTCCACGAACCCGCAGAACCATTCGGCACCAACGGCTGTTCAGAAAGCCGCTGCCAAGTCAATCCATCCCGGCTTTCCGCGACACCGATCTGCTGAGGCTTGTTGTTGTATGCGCCGGCATAGAACATATACAGTTTACCATCGCGCTCGCACAACGTGGGGGCCTCAATGCATTCCTGTTCCCAAGACAACTCAGGTTTGAGGATGGGAGCATCACAGAGTTGCTTCCAGGTTTTCCGGCTGAAATCGGAATCCAACGGCGCGCCAGCCACGCCAATCATCTGCACCTTCATCTTCGGATCGCGCGTGGCAAAGTAAAGCAGTAGGCGGTCTTTGACCGGGTACACCTCCGCATCAATCGCACGGCCACTGGTCCAGTCACCTTCCGGGCGGAACACCGGATTCGAGGCATCTTTCACAAACCGTTTACCGTCCGCCGACACCGCATGGCAAATGGCGTCCTTAGCGCCATTGCCATAGGTCTGGTAAAAGATATGCACCTGGTTGCCAATGACGCGTGCGCCCGGCGCGCATAATCCTTTTTTCTCACACTCCTGTTCGGGAAGGATTTCAGCGGTTTTCCGCCAGTGAATTAAGTCGGTGCTTTCCGCAATGCCAATGCTCCAGCCCTTGGGCGAATCAGGCTTGGCAAGGCTGGCGCTAAACGGCGGCAGCGAGAAATACATCAAATACCGATCCTGAAACCGAATAACACTGGGATCTTTGGCGAATGGTTTGCCGATGCGCGACTCATCGGCCCAGTGCATGGGCGGCAATGTGTCCGCAGCGTTTAGTGAATATGCCCCCCAGAGCAGACCGCAAAGCAATGGTGTGATTCGTAGTATCATATCTTCGTCAACATCGTTCATCATGCGCAGCATGGGTGTTATTTTCATGCAGCGTTATGGCCATAAGCCTCACCCAAACACCCCCGCGCCGTCAAGCGTCCTCTGATTTCCACTTTGCAGCTTGCAACGATTACCCGTTTACCAGCAGACCCGTTCCGTCAGCCAAGTAAATTTTTCATTCTTCATTCCCCGATTGTTCTGGTACTTTGTGCCTGTGGGACAACTTGTTCAATCGTCCAGTTCCGCGGCGGCCAAGACCGCAGCGGGCATGTCACCGTTACGTCGGCCAGAATTACTGGCACCGGCGGGCAATTGGGAATGCGCCCGGGCCGCAGTCGAGAACGGCGCGGATGCCATTTATTTTGGCCTGGAAAGCTTCAACGCACGAATGCGGGCGGATAACTTCACCCTGGCCAACCTGCCAGAGTTGATGAATTTCCTGCATCGGCGCGGAGTGCGCGGATATGTCTGTTTTAACACGCTGGTGTTCGCCAACGAACTCGCGGAAGCCGAGCAGCAATTACGTGCGATCATCGCCGCAGGGGTAGATGCCGCGATCGTACAGGATGTGGGCATCTGCCGCCTGATTCGGGAACTCTCCCAGGATTTCCCCATTCACGCCTCCACGCAAATGACCATCACCAGCGCAGCAGGAGTCGCGTTTGCCCGGGAACTGGGCTGCCAACTCGTGGTGTTGTCCCGGGAATGTTCCATCAAGGAAGTGGAGGCTATCCGCACCGCGCAATCAGCGGAAATGCCCATGCCGCTGGAAATGTTCATCCATGGCGCGTTGTGCGTGGCCTATTCCGGCCAGTGCCTGACCAGCGAGGCGTTGGGCGGGCGTTCGGCCAATCGCGGCGTTTGCGCGCAGGCGTGCCGGATGCCGTATGAATTAATCTCCGACGGACAGTTGGTTCCGCTGGGAGATCGCCGCTATCTGTTGAGCCCGCAGGATCTGGCCGGCGTTGAGCGCCTGCCCGAGCTGATTCGCGCCGGCATCGCTTCGCTGAAAATTGAAGGGCGGCTGAAAACTCCGGAATACGTGGCCAACATCACGCGCGTTTACCGTGAAGCGCTCGACCAGGCTGGACAGGCTATGAACGAGAATCCCGCCGCCACCGTACGCGTATCCACACCCGATCGCTACGACATGGAAATGGCGTTTTCACGGGGACTCTATACCGGCTGGTTGGATGGCGTGAACAACCAGCAATTGGTGCATGGCCGCTTTGGCAAAAAACGCGGCGTGTTCCTGGGCGCGGTGTTGCGCATCCTCAACGAGCGTGTGTTATTGAAGTTGGAAGGCCCACTCAAGCCAGGCGACGGTGTGGTCTTCGACGCCGGACATCCCGATGAGGAAGAGGAAGGTGGCCGCGTCTATGAACTGTTCCCCGCCAATCCCCGGCAAACCCAAATCGGCAAGGGCAACGAAGTCTGGCTGGCGTTTGGGCATGGGGACCTTGATTTCACACGAATCCAGTTGGGTGATAAAGTGTGGAAGACGAGTGATCCGGAACTGGATCGCCGACTGCGGACAACCTTTACCGCCGAGCAACTCCGCTTTCAACGGCCCATCTGCCTCGAAATCCAAGGCGCGGTCGGCGAACCGTTAAGGCTTAAAGCCATTGATGAATTTGGTTGTGTGACGGAGACGGCATCCACCATGCCTTTGGCCACCGCCAACAAACAGCCACTGACCACCGAGAAGCTCCGCGATCAACTGAGCCGCTTGGGCGGCACTCCATTCTTCCTTGAATCCATCAACAACCAAACCCAGGGGTCCATCATTCTGCCGGTCAGCGAACTGAATCGGCTCCGGCGCGAACTCGTAGCCAGCTTGGAAACGCAGCGCCTCCAGTCGGTGCATTGGACCGTGCGCCCTGAATCACCCGTGGCCACGCGGAAATTCACCACTCAGCCAGCACCGGGCCCGTCGGAATTGAGCGTGCTGGTGCGCGACCTGGCGCAACTCACCGCCGCCCTGCGCTGCGGCGTCAACACCCTGTACTGCGATTTTGAAGATCCCAAGAAATACCGCGAAGCCGTGCGCATGGTGCATGAATCCTGCTCCTGCCAGGGGCCGCAACGAACCGTGTGGGTGGCGCCGCCGCGCATCTTCAAGCCCGGCGAGGAATGGCAGCTTGAACAGGTGCGGTCCTGCAACGCGGATGGGTATTTATTGCGCAACTATGATCACCTGCGGTTCTTCGCCAACGACCGCCGCATGGGCGATTACACCTTCAACATCGCCAACGCCTGGGCGGCGGATTATTTTAAACACCAGCACCGGCTGGAACGCGTCACCGCTTCCTACGATTTGAACATCGAACAGTTGACCGCCCTGCTGCGCTCCGCGCCGCCCGAATGGTTCGAGGTCACCATCCACCAGCACATCCCCATGTTTCACATGGAGCATTGCGTGTTCTGCGCGTTCCTGAGCAGCGGCACGGATTACACCAACTGCGGACGCCCCTGCGACAAACACGAAGTGCAATTGCGCGACCGCGTCGGCGCCGAGCATCCCGTCAAGGCGGACGTCGGTTGCCGCAACACCGTCTATCACGCGCGCGCCCAGACCGGCGCGGAAGCGGTGAGCCAAATGATCGCGCTGGGCGTCCGGCATTTCCGCCTGGAATTCCTGAATGAACCGCTGGACCAGGTGGAGCGCACCATCACCCGCTACCGGCAACTGTTGCGCGGCGAAATCTCCGGCGGCCAGCTATGGCGCGAACTCAAGCTGTTCAACCAACTGGGCGTCACCCGCGGGCAGATGCAAAAAGAGGAGTTGTAAGCGTGCTGATCGCGTTTCATAAACCGTATGGTGTGCTCTCGCAATTTACCCCGGATGGTTCGCCCAACCGCCCGCTGGCGGAATTCGGTTTCCCGCCGAACGTCTATGCGCTGGGCCGGCTGGATGCCGACTCCGAAGGCCTGCTGCTGCTCAGCGATGAACCGGGCCTGAACAGCCGCCTGCTGGCACCCAAACACGCCCATCAACGCGAATACTGGGCGCAAGTGGAACGGATACCCACCGCCGCCGCCCTGGCCGAACTCTCCCGCGGCCTGCTCATCCAGGGACGGCGCACCCTGCCCTGCCGCGCCTGGCTGCTCGATCCGCAGCCCACCCTGCCCCCCCGCACGCCGCCCATTCGTTACCGGAAGAATGTGCCGGACTGCTGGATCGGGTTGGAATTGGTGGAAGGCAAGAACCGCCAAGTCCGCCGCATGACCGCCGCCATTGGCCATCCCACGTTGCGACTGGTTCGCGTGCGCATTGAAGGTCTGCGCCTGGACGATTTGCCCGCCGGCACCTGGCGAACGCTCGCGGACGCACAACGCCGTTTGGTATTCCCCGGATAGGTGGTGTGAGATTGGCGTGGATTGTAATAGCGTCCGCGTAACCGTGCATTCGCGAAGAAAACACGCGCAGCCCGGATATTGATGCCTTCCGCAAGACCGACAAAATCATCATGGCCTTGACCGTCCAGAAAATTTTGGAAGAACACCAAGCGAAGAAATTGTCACAATGAGAGCCGAAAGGGGCATTACTTTAGCAGCGGAACAATGGTGCTATAATGTCACCGGGCAGATCAAAACCAGCCATTAATGGGCAGATCAAAACCAGC
>JBAXGN010000230.1 GCA_037139415.1 Verrucomicrobiota bacterium
CATTGAACCATGCCGGCACAAGAAACGGTTTTGCAATAGCTCGCTGCCGTCGTCTTGCTTTGCGGGTGGTATATCGCCCAGCGGTATGGCGTGAACAGTAGAACTGGATGATTCATCCAGTTGGGCCAGGGCGGTGTTGGTGTGCCGAATGACTGACTTGGCTTGCTCTGGGTTGGCGTCCAGGGTTTGGAGCGCCTCAGACAAAACGGCCTTGGTTTGGCGCGTCTGGTATTCGGGCCAAAGGGCTTCCGCCTCACATTCGGCCAGGTCCGCCGTCAAAACGCCATCGCTGAATCCATTCAAGAATGCTTTGGCATCGGGAAATAATTCCTCAAGCGCCTCCAGTTTCTTTTGAACAGATAGCGTGTTGACCGTGTGTCCATCGTCGGCCAGGTTGCGGATGGCAAGGGCGGTTTGTCCATGCCGCTTGTCTAAAAATGACTCTGGCGCGTGTTCAAGTAGGCGGGCGAGGGCGGGCGGTAGCGGTTCGGAAAAGTCGTGAACCAGGTGGCCGATAACGGCGGCCTCTTTGGATTGCAGGTCATTCATTTGACACCCCCTCGCAAGTGTAGCGCTTGCGTTTAAGGATTTTTCCCGTGTGTTTTCCGGGTGCCCAGCCCAGCCGGATTAACTTTTCCACAAGCCGCCGGGTGCTGCGGGATGCCTTTGACCAACGAAGATATGATTTAGCCATTTTTGGTGCCCTCCTGCTCGCGAAACGATTCGAAAGCCCGGCAACGTGTTTCTAAAAGGTCATCCGCAATTCGCCAGCGTGTTTCCGGTAGGCTTTCGCGGATGATGGCGGCGATTTGCTGGGCGGCCTGAGCGGGGTCCGGTTGGGTAAGTGTGGCGCTCATATTACGACGCGGAAGGGATTCCGGTTTCAAGTAAGCGCGCAAGAACCGCCTCGGGGATGCGCCAGCATTTCCCCATCCGCACAGCGCCTTGAATTCGCCCTTTGCGGCACGCCAAGCGCAAGCTTTCCGGGTGCCACGCAATCGCCCCGGCGGCCTGCTCGACTGTGTAGGCTTTGAATCGGTTTACCAGGGCCGGTTTAATTTCCGCCCCGCCGTCCAACACTTTCAAACGTGTTTTCATGTGCGCCTAGATTGCACATGATTGGCCTCCTTTAAGCGTGACGCATTTAGGTGACGACGGCGAAAAGTGTCCTATTTTCTAATTGTAGTATAAATAGAAAACTATTTCTTGTTTACACTGCGTTTAGGGCGTCCGGGAGGATGTTTTATGGCGGGTGAAATGACGGCCTTAAGGCGACGGAGTTGCCGTGTGATGGTGGAAAGGTCCGTTTTATCGTTTGGATTGCGCTCTTTACGTTGGTGGTTAATCCATCGTGCAAACCGGGTCAAGTTTTCACCGTTGCAAACCGCCCAACGCTTCAAAATTTCTTCATCATTCAAATTGCCGGGGGTAAACTTGCCCTCTTTAACGTCGCGCATGGCATCGGCCAGAGCCTCGAAATTTTCCGGGCTCCAAGTGTGAAAACTCGCAAGGCAAAAATTCCGGGTTTCTGTTTGTGCGGTCTCATATTGCCGGTGGTAAATTGTCTTTTCCGTTTCCATAGTCATCGGCACGCCGTTTTTAAGAATTCCGCACTTGGGGGCATCGCCTAGTTTTTGAGGATCAGTAGAGACCAGATTAAACCATTGCTTGGCTATTGAATAAATCGCCCCTGGGCCAGCCATGTTGCAAGCTGCCTCTCGGATAACCTTATGCCGGTCAGCCGTCCAGCCATTATCCGGCAAAGGATCATTGTTGCCGTAAAAAATAATGTGCAACTTGGCGCGTAAATCTGGTGCATCGGCAATCTGCTTATTCCAGGTTGAATAATCGCCCCGCTTGTTTTGCTGGGTCTTGGTTTTGCGTTTCATATTATTTGCCCTTCGGTTTCAGCGCCAGCATTTTGCCAATGTTAGGCGCTACTTGTTTTCGGTTTTCAACGTAATACGCTGCCGTTACTGCCAAGCTTGAATGGCGCAACTGTTTTGAAGCAGTGAACAGGTCCGCCGATTGTGCCACGATGCTGCCAAACTCCTTGCGGAGAGTATGCAAGGGCTTGTCATCCCGTATGCCTTGCCCGCGCAACCAGAATATTGCGGCTTCCAGCCCGGCGGGCGTCGTAACATGATCGTCATGCCCGGCGCGGAAGTGTTCGAGTTCCGCAATCATGCTGGGGTCAACATAAACTGCCGCCTCAGATTCTAAAGTTTTAGGCGTCCAGCTTCCACCGGCGGAAACGTCAATTTTGCTTGTGCGGGCGTTGACGTGCTGCCAAGTAAGGTTGCCAATTTCGCCACGACGCAATCCAGCGCCCAGCGCCAGCAGGATGGCAAGGTATGCCGCGTGGTTTGTTTCGCGCAGGTCCAGCCGGGCCTTGCCCAGCAATTCGGCGGCGTCAATGTTGCTTCTATAAACCGGCGCTTTTGCGCCCGTTGGGGCCTGTACGCCCTCGAAAGGCCTGGGGGTGGGTAATTTCATCCCCAGCTTTTCTGCCGCCTTTAAACCGGCCTTGGCGTTACGGAGAAAACTGGAAACGCTAATTTTGGCGCTACGCTCCTTGATGGCGTCGCCTCCCGCCTCTGCAATCACGCGGGCAATCACGCCGCGCAAATGTTCCGGGCGTAGGTCATCCAGATGCAGCGCCTCGGCCTTGGCGCGATAGGCGCGGCTTCCAGTTGGGCCAAAGTCTGCCCGGCGTGCCTTCATATCCAAGGCACGGGCAGCCCACCAGCGCAAGCCGTGGCAATAATTGGCAGCGGTGCGGGTGCGAAGTCCGGCGGCCATGATGCTGGCGCATACGTCGCCAACGGTATGAACGCAATGCACCTTGGCGCGCTCTGGGTCAAACTCTGCCAAGGCGGCATCCCAACCTTTAGACCGGATGGCGCTGTAAATCCCGGCGGCCATTCCGGCGGCCTTGATTTTATCGCCCGTGGGCAGATAAACAAATTTCCGGGTGCCTCCATGCTGCAGGGCGACACAGAAATTTACAGCCAAACGACCATCCGCCCCTTTGCGCTTAAAAACTCGCTCCCGCCAATACTCCGCCGTGAGTTTAGACGCACGCCCCGTTTTTGGTGTCTGCAACACTTTTGCAACACTTTGTTCATTTGGCACGATTGCAATGAAATTTGCTTTCATGCGTAGAATTTAATGCAATGGCATCGGTAAATCAAGTGTGAAATGCACTTTTCTTAAAGTCTTGTACAATGGTGTCCAATCATGGAAAAGCCTATAATAATCAAACTACGGATCAGAAGGTTCTGGGTTCAACTCCCGGCGGGTGCACCATTTAAAATACTTCGGTAAAATAGGGCTAAAACAGCACTTCACCAGCGGGAATGCCACACCAAAATTACACGAAAATCACACCAGTAGGGGCAGTGCCGTAGTGTGTTTTGGATGAAACTTTTTTTGTAATATACTGAAAATGAGTTAGTTAGGATTGCGGCGTTGGTTGCTGACCGTGCCAACGCACGTGGGGAAAGTCGTGTGGTTTTGAGAAATGTATGTTTTTTGTGTCAAAAACGATTTTATCACACAATTTGTGTAAAAAATGTGAAAAATTGATTTTTTGACACAAGGGCATAAACCCGAAGATCGAAACCCGAAATCCGAAAGAAATCCGAATGCCGAAGACCGAAACGTAGCCCGACAAACACGCGGAATACGCGAATGGGAATAAATCCGAAGGACGAGAACTGAAACTCGAACTGCGGGAATTGTGATGTTTTTGTGATGAAATGATTTTTTGATCATAAAATGTGATAAAATTGTGATGAAATGAATTTTTTATCACAAGGCCATGCCGACTTTTGCAGAAAAATCCGGAACCAGAATATGGCAAAAAATATTGAACAGAAAATGCCAACCCGCCAATGACGCCAATTGACGCGAAAGGGAACCGCCATTTCGGAGTTCGAAATTCGGGCTTCGGACTTATATTTATGTCATTCATGGGAGCAGAATAACATGAGTTCCGCGAAAGTGGTTCCCTCCGGGAGGAAAAAAATTCAAGTCATCAGTGAACAGTTATCAGTCATTTTAATCAGCGCCGACTAACGTCGAGCGGCTACGGGTTTATTGCCATTCGGCGCAGAGGAGTTCGGCTTGCATCAGGACGGTTTTGACGGCTTCATCCTGAAGGTCGGGCGGATAGCCGTATTTTTTCAGGATGCGTTTGACCAACACCCGGATTTTGGCGCGGGCACTCTCGCGGAGGGTCCAGTCAATCGTGACGCTCTGGCGGACTTTGGTGATGAGTTCGGCGGCGATGACCTTCAATTTGTCATCGCCCATGGCCTGCACGGCGGAGGCGTTGGCGGCCAGGGCGTCGTAAAAGGCGACTTCATCGTTGGTCAGGCCGAGGTCTTCGCCGCGCCGGGTGGCGGCATCGAGTTCCCTGGCCAGCTTGATGAGTTCCTCGATAACTTCCTGGGTGGCGATGGCGCGGTTGTGGTAGGCGTTGAGTGTCTGCTTGAGTTTCTCGCTGAAAAGCCGGGCCTGCACCAGGTTATGTTTGGAACGCACCTTGAGTTCGTCCTTGAGCAGTTTTTCCAACAGTTCGGCGGCGACGTTCTTGTGCTTGAGGCCGCGCACTTCGGCGAGGAACCGCTCATCCAGAATACTGAGGTCCGGCTGCCTGAGCCCGGCGGCGGTAAAGACGTCAATCACCTGCCCCTCGGTGGTGATGGCCTTGGACACAAGCTGGCGGATGGCGGCGTCCATCTGCTCGGGGGTCTTGCGGCTGCCGCCCGCCTGTTTGTTCAGCGCGGATTGGAGGGCCTGGAAAAAGGAGATGTCATCGCGAATCCGGGCGGCTTCATCGCTGGCGGCGCACAGGGCAAAGGCGCGGGAAATTTCAGTGACAACCTGTCCGAAGCGTTGCTTGCCATCCGACTGCTCCAAAATATGCTGTTGCCCGGCGGGCAGCAGGGCGAGCCGTTCGGCGGGTTTGCCGGTGGTCCATTTCTGCCAGCCAAATCCATGGAGCAGGTCGCAGGCAATGCCGTATTTCTCCAGCAACACCGCAATGGCCTGCCGGGTGTCATAGGTGGGATCGCCTTTGCCGCCGCTCTCGGTATAGGTGGCCAGGGCTTTCTTAAGCTGGTCCGCCAAGCCCAGGTAATCCACCACGAGGCCGCCGGGCTTGTCATGAAACACCCGGTTCACGCGGGCAATGGCCTGCATGAGGCCGTGGCCCTGCATGGGCTTGTCGGCATACATGGTGTGCAGGCAGGGGGCGTCGAAACCGGTCAGCCACATGTCGCGCACAATGACGATGCGGAACGGGTCCTGGCTGTCCTTGAAGCGGTTGGCCAGCTTGCGGCGCTTGTCCTTGTTGCGGATGTGCGGCTGCCAGGCGGGACCGTCCTCGGCGCTGCCGGTCATCACCACTTTCAGCACGCAGCCTTTGCCGGCCTCAGTGGTTTCATCGTCGTCCTTGGCGCTGGCCCAGCCGGGGCGGAGCTTGAGGATGGCGTCATGCAGTGCCACGCAGACGCGGCGGCTCATGCAGACAATCATCGCCTTGCCGTCCATGGCTTCAAGGCGGCGTTCGTAATGGGCCACCAGGTCGGCGGCGATGAGCGCGAGGCGTTTCGGATCGCCGACCAGCGCCTCCAACGCGGCCCACTTGGTTTTGAGCCGCTCCTTGCGCGTGAGTTCCTCGCCCTCGGTAATTTCCTCAAATTCCTCGTCAATTTGGGGGAGCACAGCGGCGTTCAAGGCCAGCTTGGCGATGCGGCTCTCGTAATAGATCGGCACGGTGGCCTTGTCCGCCACCGCCCGCTGGATGTCGTAAATGCTGATGTAATCGCCAAAGATGGCCCGCGTGTTGGCATCGGTCTTCTCGATGGGCGTGCCGGTGAAACCGATAAAGGAGGCGTTGGGCAGCGCGTCCCGCATGTGCCGGGCGAGACCGTCAATGAGATCGTATTGGCTGCGGTGGGCCTCATCGGCGATGACGATGATGTTCTGGCGCTCACTGAGAGGCGGGAGCTTCCCCGTTTTGGTAGCAGACGACGTGAGGAGACTCTGATTAGTTTGAGCCTCGTGACCTCGTCTCCTACCAGCGTCAGGCGGGAAAAACTTTTGAATCGTGGTGAAAATCACCCCGCCGCTGGCGCAATTCAGCAGCTCCCGTAAATGCTCCCGATCCGCCGCTTGAATCGGCATCTGGCTGAGCGTTTCGTGGCAGCGCTGGAACTGGCCGAAAAGCTGGTCGTCCAGATCGTTGCGGTCGGTCAGCACCACCAGGGTCGGGTTTTGCATCACCGGCTCGCGGATCACGCGGGCGGCGTAGAACAGCATGGAGTAGCTTTTGCCGCTGCCTTGCGTGTGCCAGACCACGCCCGCACGGCGGTCCCCCGCATTGCCGCCGTGCATGCGCCCCGCCCAATAGCCGCCCGCAGTTTCGCCCAGGGCACCCTCCACCGCCATGCCGCTGGCCCGCACGGTTTCCTCCACCGCCGCGTTCACCGCGTGGAACTGGTGGTAGCCCGCGATGATCTTGTGCAGCGCGCCGGAGTCCGGGTCTTCCTCGAAGACGATGAAATGTAACAGCAGCTTGAGAAAACGTTCCTTCTCGAAGACACCGTGGACCAATGTCTGGAGTTCGAGCGTGGCCGTGGGTCGTGGTAGCTGCTGTCCCTCATCCCCGGCCCTTCTCCCAGCGGGAGAAGGGAGTGCCGCGGCGTCAATTTCCCGCCAGACCTTGAACCATTCCTGGTTGGCGGTGAGGGAACCGATGCGGGCCTGCAACCCATCGCTGACCACCAGCACGGCGTTGTAATGCAGCAACAAGGGAATCTCCGCCTGATAGGTTTGCAGTTGCGCGTAGGCGCTCCAGATGGTCGCGTCCTCATCGGCGGCGTTCTTCAACTCGATCAAGGCCAGCGGCAGCCCGTTCACGAACACCACGATGTCTGGCCGCCGATTGTGCTGCCCCTCGATCACAGTGAACTGGTTCACCGCCAGCCAGTCATTTGCGGCGGGGTCATCGTAATTGACGAGCTGGACATGGGCTCCGGCGATGCTGCCATCGGGGCGGGGATATTCCACTGGCACACCATCGCGCAGCATCCGGTGAAAGGCGCGATTGGTCTGGGTGAGGGACGGCGTCGCCACGCGCAACACTTTGCGCAGCGCCTCTTCCTGCGCTGTTTCGGGAATCTTCGGATTGAAACGTTGGATCGCCTGACGCAAGCGCCCAGCCAAGACCACGTCGCCAAACGAATCCCGTTCCGCCGCCGCTTCACCGGGCGCGAGATGCGGCCCGTGCCCGACCGCATAGCCCAACTCCTCGAACCATTCGAGGGCGGCGTCTTCGACGATGGATTCGTTGAGGCTCATGGCGCAGGTGGATCAAGTTGCCAACACTTCTGATAGTTTGGCCCGTCTGACTTCGGTTGCGCCTCGGGAGGGAAAATCTGAATCGTTAGAGGTATCGGGAAATCTGCACCAATGATCGCGGCTTCCCCCGGCTTCAGGTTTGGAAGGAAAGATGAAGCTGAGCGGTCGATCTCTCCGCATGCTCGTTCGACCACTTCACGGTCGCGGTCATTTGTCAGGCGGTGAACAACGAGAGTTCCCATCTGACTTAAAACTCCTTCGGTGATGTCGCGTGGCCGCTGTGTCGTCAGGCAAATGTTCAAACCAAACTTCCGGCCCTCTTTGGCGATCAACTCAAACGCATCAAGCCGAGCCACCGCATCCTCGCCGCCAATTTGTCTCCCAAGGAAATTGTGAGCCTCGTCAACGACGACTACGACTGGTGAGGCTGCGAATGCGCCTGCCCGCGCCATGTTTAGAAGGTGCCTTCCGATGACGTTTGCGACGATCTCGCGTGCTTTGAACTCGTAAGCGACGCCGCTCAGACAGATTCGCAGAAGCCTCTTATCGTTGGCGACAAAGTCGCCGATTGCGGTCGTGAGTGCCGGGTCGGGGGAGTTGAAGACACAGGCAAACGAGGGTGACGTGAGAACGGCACTGATTCGCGACATGAGCGACAAGCAATAAGAAACCTCGCCCGAATCACCGCCCCATTTGGTAGTGTCTTTGGTCCCTTTGGGAGCGGGGTAAGGCGCAAATCCGTCAGGATGCACACACTCCTGCTCGATCTGGGCGCTCAGCTTGCTGACATCAAACTCCTGACGTGGGTCATCGAGTTTTGCTGCGACGCCAGCTTGTTGTTCCGCTGCGATCACGGCGGCCTTCGACTGGTCAATCTTTCTGATGATTCCGTTCGTTGCGACTGCGGGCACCAGCTTGGCTAAACGCAGACTGCGCATGGCTGCACGCATTTTTGGCCCCTGAACTTTCCCTGCGGGCTCGAACAGAGCGATGAAGTCAGACTCAACGAAGGAAGTCGGGGGAAGTGAACGCGGCAGAGACCCTGTTGCGGTGTTCACAGGACTGCCGAGGTGGAAGTGAGTCACAAATGGTCCAGAGAAGCCTCGATACTCGCCAGTCGCGTCCAGGAGTATGATCTTGGTTTTGTGTTTCAGACATTCCTCGATGATGCGCGCAGTCGTCCAGCTCTTGCCGCCTCCAGTTGTCCCAAGAATCGCGCAGTGCCTCCCGAACAATTTCTCGGGCCGAATCGAGACGGCACTTTCAAGAGCAACATCGATGGATCCTAGCCGCAGCAACACTTTGCTCTCGGGACTTCCTTCAGGCTCCATCAAA
This sequence comes from Verrucomicrobiota bacterium, assembly GCA_037139415.1. Classification (NCBI taxonomy): domain Bacteria; kingdom Pseudomonadati; phylum Verrucomicrobiota; species Verrucomicrobiota bacterium. Next base: position 8,707 of record JBAXGN010000230.1, read on the forward strand.
CTCGGCAGGTCTGCGACGAAGTTGTGCGGTGCCGCGTAAACTCGGTCGCCTAGTCGAGGGTAAGATTCAACGCCGGCAGTGACGCGCAGTGAATCCATCGCGACCGACCCGAGAAGTTGGATTGTGCCCACAGCGTCAAGGTCCATCACCTTTGAATGGGATGCATCGACAGAGCGCCGTTCCGATTCGGGAAGATGGATTTCAACCACTCGTCCTAGCAATAGATTGATTTGTCCTTCAATCAGCACGAACTCGCCGACCTCGCCCTTCCCGTAACGTCCTCCGAGGAAATGCGCGCCGCTGGGAGACCCTGCGTCATTCAGATTGAAGCGCACCGCCTGAGCGGACACGGAAGACAAAACCCCGATGAACAATTCGGGGCGCAGCAACCCTCTTGGGAACGCTTCCTCGATATTGGATGGCCTGCTCATTTCGTTCCCGTTACGAGTTTGATGTCACGAGTGAGGCGCTGAGCCGGAGTCAGGGATTTGAGGTCAGGAATCATTTCAGCAAAATCCCCGAAGTTGGCGTTAATCAGCCAAACATCCTCTCCCTGCTTGGTTAAGCTGAAGAGCGTTTCCCAATACTTGTTCTTCTCCTTTGGACGTGCGGTGATGTCATCGGCTGATGGATTGACGATAATCAAGCGCAGGTGCGGGTTTGTTCGCACGGCTGCAAGAATCGGTTCGGACAAGTGGTCGTCGTTGAATCCGAAGCCCGCAACAATGAGGCAGGTGTTGGGCTCGCGCAGGACTGAGAAATACTGCGATACCAACTCAAGATGCGGCTGAACGTAGGATTGCTGATACTTACCCTTTGCTGGGTAAATCAGGCAGGCTGAATCCGCAGTTGGCTTCTGTTCCACTTCGATTTCATTTTCCCCCTTCCGCGACCAGTTGACGGATCCGTGCAGCTTGTAGATGTGGAAGACACCCTCCAATGGTGTCCCGACTTCGTCACCGGTGCTAGGCCGCCTCACGATGTCATAAAGGAAGAATCGCGGGTCAAATTGCCGTGGTTGGGTGAATGAAAAGCCGTCCAAGACTACCAAACCTTGCTTCCCTGCCGCAGTTTCAAAACAAAGGTCGTAGTTGGTCGTGAAAAGTTTGAGGCGGGAATCGCGAACGCGTCGACGAGACAAGCGGTGTAGAAACATCCGGTGAGCCGCCAGTTGATTCGTATCCGCTGCGTCGATGAAACCGGAGCATTTGTCGAGAATCACTTGTTTCGACGCGGTGATGAAGGCGGTCACATCTGCACTGCTCGTTACTTGAAGGTAAGCTTCGCAACGAGATAGCAGAGCTTCGATGTTTTCGTCCTTCTCGGTTGTGATCTTGTAACCGATTTCCTTCATCAGTTTCTCGGCAGCAGTGGAGACGACCCGCTTTGTCTTTCCGGTATCTGGATTCGAGTGCACACAAAAATCCCACAGTGTCCACATCGACGGGCCCTTAGTGATCGGACCAAGCGAGGTTCCGCTCCCAGCGAGCACAACCACGTGCTGCATTTGGAGGGATGAGAGCAGGAAGCTCTTGAGTTCTTCTCTGGCCGTTTTCGCAGCAGCAATAATTTTGTCCTCCGCCGCCTTGTCGGTGCCGGGTGGCACGTCCGGCTTCAAGTCCTTCCAAATTGCCGATTCAGGCCCAAAAAACATAGGCCTGCCCGAAGTGGAAACCGCAACGGGTGCGGCTGGCGGCGGTGATGGTGGCGGCGGAACTGGTGCGGCTGGTTTGCTCATAGGTTTGTCTCAGTTAACGCTCAACTCCCCGCTCAGCAGCTTCGGCAGCAGTGTGTTGCGCAGGGTGGCGAGGGTGCGGGATTCGGTGCGGTTGGCTTCGGCTTGTTCAAAGAGCGGGGCGCAGGTGCGGTGGAAGGCTTCGAGAATCTTCGGCTCATTCGGCAGAGCGACTTGCATGGCTCCGATGACTTCGGGGCGCACGGCGGGATAGGCTCCGCCGTCGGCCATTTGGCCGAGGTGGTCGGAGACTTCGGGCTGCGTCAGTGCAGCATGGATGAATGACCACGGAACTTTGGTCGGCGTGAGCACGGCGAAGCCGGTGGAGGCGACGCGGTTTTCGGGTGGATTCAACGCGAGGAAGTAGGAGCCTCGGTCGGGGCGGACGGTGGAGAGAACGGTGTCGCCGTGGCGCAAGCGGCGGCGGGCTCGGCTCGGTTCTTCGCCGCGTGGGTAGGCGGCGATGTTCGCGATGTTGCCGCGACTCGCTTCGGAAATCTCGACGTATTCCAGCGTCTCCAAGTCGTCGTTCTTGCCGAGCGTCCATGCGTTGATGGCGCAGACTTCTTCGATGGCGGCAAGACGCCAGCCGACGGGAAGCATGTCGTGTTCGCCGTGCGCGAAGTGCTCGGGGAAGAGGACGGCGGTGGCTGGGTCGAGGGCGGCGGGGGGACGGTCATCGAGTTTGGCGCGGACGGGGTCGAAATCCACGAACCAGCTCTGGAACAGCGCCC
>JBAXGN010000231.1 GCA_037139415.1 Verrucomicrobiota bacterium
ATTATGTCCGGGCTTCTTAAAAAAACTGCTTTTCTAAGTCCGACAGGCTGCTAGGTCGCAGGGGTTGCCCAGGGCCAGCATCCTGGCCTGGAATTGGGTGGATTGTTCCAGGGGGACGGTGGTGTCCTTATCGCCATGCAGCAGCAGGAACGGCGGCAGGTTGGCGCGCAGGTGCTGGATGGGGGAGGCGTCGCGCAGTTTCTTGAAGGCGTCTTCGTTGACCTCCTTGAGATCGAGCAGGGCGGCCATGCTGGCCCCGATTTCCTGGCTCTGCCGCACGCGCGCTTCGAGATCGTGCGGGGCGTAGATGGGCACGACCGCCTGCACCGGCTCGCGGGCGGTAACCCCGATGTACGAAACGTAATGGCCACCGGCGGATTCGCCGATCAGGGCGATGCGTTTGGGGTCAGCGCGATACTCGGCGGCATGGGCCTTCAGCCAGCGGATGGCGGCCTCGACATCTTCAATGCCGGTCGGCCAGCGGTGCGCCGGGGCCAGCCGGTAATCCACGCTGAAACACGCAAACCCGGCGTCGCGCAACGGGGCGAACAGCGGATGGATGTACGACTTCTTGTTGCCATTCCGGAATCCGCCGCCATGCACCAGGATGCAGGCCGGGAACGGCCCCGGGCCTTCCGGCAGATAAGCGTCCAGCAACAGATTGCTGCCGCCGACCTGGGTGAAGGGAATGTCGGCGACGGTGGGAGCCGGGAGCGCGGCATCCGGGGTGGTCGCGCCTTGCGCCAGCGTGGCGATCAGCAGGGCAGGGAGCAGCAGCAGAGAGGTTTGTTTCATTCGATGAGTTCAGGTGTTGTTACAATTGGGTGTTTCCAATGATGAAAGGACATGCGGCGCGTTGCGGAAAGCGTTGGCGGGCACGCAACGGAATTGCGATCAGCGCCCGCTTTTTGATTCAACGACATGGGAAAACGAATACCGTCCAATCTTCCAATACGCAAGCCGCAATTCAGCCACAATCATGATTCAATGCACCCTGGACTTTTGGCGATGGAATTGTGTGAAATTTGTCTTTACCTGAGGCGTTTAATGGTGTACATTACCGCTACATCACAGAACGATTAAATATGTTGCTATGAATACGAACCGCAAACACGAAAACTCGGGCTTCCCGTCATTGATTCAAATGTCCAACCCGGTCGCCGATCTGGTTTCGCGGCGCGACGCGATGAAGCTGGGTTTGGTGGGTGCCGGGGGTCTGTTGATGGCAAACAGTTTGGGGATGCCCACCTTGGGAGCGGCGGCTCCAGCGGTCACGGCGGCAGCCAAAGGTGGTGCCAAGGCCAAGTCGGTGATTCAAATCTGGCTCTGGGGCGGCGCCAGTCACTTGGAAACCTTTGATCCCAAGCCCGAGGCGGGCATGGAGTATTGCGGTCCGCTGAACCAACCGATTGAGACCAATGTGAAGGGAATGCGGATCTGCGAGTTATTACCCCTGCTCGCCAAACAGGCCGATAAGTACTCCCTGATTCGCAGCATGACCCATGGCAACAATGGTCATGAAACCGCCGCGTACATGGTGCAGACCGGAAGAAATGCCGGGGCTGGAGATACGTATCCCTGCATCGGTGCGGTGGTGTCACTGTTCAAAGGCTACGAGGCTGGCTACAAGGGCTTGGTGCCACCTTATATTGTACTCACCGCCCCGCAGGGACGGTTCTCTGAAGCAGGCTTTTTGGGTGGCAAGTACAAGCCGTTCGCTACCGGTGGCGATCCCGCCAAGGTGCCGTTTGTCGTGGAAGGCATTGTTGCCCAAGGCATCACTGAAAAGCGCCAGGAAGCGCGGCGCGATTTCCTCGGACGGATCAATACGTTGGAAAACTCCATGCGCGACGATCCGCGTTTGGTATCCTCCGCCGAATGTCGTAAGCAGGCGTATGAGTTAATCTTAGGTGATGGTGGTAAGGTCTTTGATTGCTCGTCCGAGAAAGATACGTTGCGGGAACAGTATGGCTTGACCACCTTCGGGCAATCCTGCCTGGTCGCTCGCCGGTTGGTGGAACGCGGCGTGCCGTATATCACCATCAATTATCAGGGATGGGATACGCACAAGGATCATTTCCCGGCCATGCGGCGTAAACTGCCGGAACTGGACAAGGGTTTGGCCACGTTGCTTCAGGACCTGCAGGATCATGGTTTGCTGGAAAGCACCATCGTGTGGTGTTGCGGTGAGTTCGGCCGCACTCCGAAGGTGGACACGGAAGCGCCTTGGAATGGCGGGCGCGGTCATTATGGAAAAGTCTTTTCTGCCTTGGTCGCTGGTGGCGGTCTCAAAGCTGGCCAGGTGATCGGATCTTCGGATGCCAAGGGCGAACTGGTAAAAGATCGTCCGGTCTATCCCGTTGATTTCATCGGCACCATGTATGGGTTGTTGGGCATTGATCCCAATGCCAATTTGCCGCATCCGCAGGGAAAAGAGGTGCGCGTCATGGCTTCCGCCGAGGAAGGCGCAAAATCCGGTGGTTTGTTGAAAGAACTCGTCTAACGCGGTTTGTATTTCATGAAGATAATGCAACAGGTCGTGTGGCTGGCGGTCATGTTGGCCGCCACGAGTGTTGGATTTGCGCAACGGGGGCCGTCGGTGGGGTATGTGTATCCTGCCGGAGGACGGCAGGGAACCACCTTCCAAGCGACGCTCAGCGGGCAGTTTTTGGACGGGGTGACCAATGTTCTGGTCACCGGCGAAGGCGTTCAAGCCACGATTGTTGAATTCATCAAGCCGTATGCCAACAAGCAACTCACTTTTTTGCGGGACCGAATGGAAGCGTTGCGCCGCGGGGTAACTGCCGCTGGGAAGAGCGATACGATTATCACGGTTCGTGGCGTGGGTGACTACAATAGCAATGAAGTGCAAAAAATCGACCGGGTATCCGTGGAAAAGGAACTCGCCGATTTAAAGTATAAGTTATCCAATCCCAAAAATCAGCGTCCGCCTAACCCCCAGCTAGCGGAAGACGTTAAACTAAGGGTCACCATTGCAGCCAATGCCAAGCCCGGCCAGCGCGAACTGCGATTGCTCACAGCGTTGGGTTTATCCAATCCCCTGGTGTTTCATGTGGGGCAACTTCAAGAGTTCAATGAGCCGCCGGAAGTTTGTCTTAGCGGGCCGAACCTGCTGAACCCGGAACGTTACAATTTGACGCGGGGGCCGTCGAAACGCCCCGAGGTGCGCCTTACCTTGCCGTGCGTCGCCAATGGTCAGATCATGCCCGGGGCGATCGACGGGTTCCGGTTTTATGGTCGCAAAGGCCAAAAGTTGGTGGTTGCGGTTAACGCCCGACAGTTGATTCCCTACTTGGCAGACGCGGTTCCCGGCTGGTTCCAAGCAACGGTTACCATGTATGATCCCAAGGGCAAGGAAATCGCCTATGCCGATGATTTTCGGTTTAATCCTGATCCGGTGCTCAATTATGAAATTCCTGCGGACGGAGATTATCTGATTCAAATTAAAGACTCCATTTTCCGTGGGCGCGAGGATTTTGTTTATCGCATCACGATTGGGGAATTGCCTTTTGTCACTGGCATTTTTCCACTGGGCGGGCCGGCTGGCGCGCAAAATGAAGTCGAGGTGGCTGGCTGGAATCTCCCAGCAACCAAGGTGACTTTGGATACTGCCGGTCGGGAGCCGGGTATCCATACCTTGGCGTTCCCTAATCAGGAGAAGGTTTTGAACACCGTGCTGTTTCAGACCAGCGCATATTCGGAAGTGATGGAAAAGGAACCGAACAATCAGGAGTCTAACGCGCAACGCCTTCGGGTGCCAACGGTCGTAAATGGGCGGATTGACCAGCCTGATGATGAGGATGTATTCCGCTTTGAAGGACAGGCGGGCAAGCAGATCGTCGCAGAGGTGTTTGCCCGCCGATTGAACTCCCCTTTGGATTCGATTCTCACTCTAACTGACTCCGAGGGGAAACAAATCGCGATCAATGACGATTATGATGACAGGGCGTCCGGATTGGTGACGCATCAGGCCGATTCCCGGATCAGTATCAGTCTCCCGGCGGATGGCACTTATTACCTGCGTTTGCGCGACACCCAGCACAAGGGCGGGCCGGAATACGCCTATCGCCTGTATGTGCATACGCCACAGCCCGACTTCGAGTTGCGGATGACTCCGGCCAGCCTGAATGTCCGCCCTGGAAATAGCGTCCAGGTGACCTTATATGCGGTGCGCAAAGATGGATTCACGGGTGATATTTCCTTTGTCCTGAAGGATGCCCCAACTGGTTTCAGGTTGTCCGGCAAGATGCCGGGGAACACCAATCAGGTGCGGCTCACGCTGAGTGCCCCGGATTCTCCTCTCAAGAAACCGGTCAGCCTTACGGTGGAAGGGCGAGGCATGATCCAGGGTAAAGAGGTGGCGCATTTGGCGGTGCCAGCGGAAGACATGATGCAGGCATTCTACTATCGGCATCTCGTTCCCTTCCAGGAACTCGAAGTTGCGATGCTTACCCGCAATCCCAATGCCGCTAAAAAAGCGGCGGCGGCCAATCTTCCAAAGAAACTCGACAAAAAACCGGATGTAAAGCCACCAGAGCAAAAGCCGGCATCCAAATAACCGGTTTGCTTGTTTGGTCATGTCCTCCCCGGGCAGCGGCCAGTACACTACACGCCCGGCGGCGCGATCCAGATGCCACTGGCCGGGATGCATCAGGCCTTCGCACGTGTTAAAGATGGCGTACTTCTTCACGCCAAAGGAGCCGGGTGGCGATTTGCCTTCCGGCGAAAGGGTGAACACGTGGTTCTGCGCATCATGGCTGGTCACGCCCGCCAGCGATTCATCCCACATGTGATAAACCTGTAAAAAAAACAGCGTGACAACCCGGCCAAATTTGTGAATTATTTCCGGCGTTGTATGAAGAACATTGCATTGATTTTAGTAACGGGCCTGGCGCTGACACTGGTGAGCGGCGTGCGGGGCGAAGATAAAAAAGAAACCACACCAACCGAACCGAAGAAAGCGGATAACAAACCTGTGAACGTAACCGAAGTGGCCGTCATCAAAACCTCCATGGGCGAGATGGTTTTGGAATTCTGGCCGGATGTAGCGCCTAAAACTGTCGAAAACTTCAAGACCCTGGCCAAAAAGGGTTTCTATGATGGCACCTGTTTCCATCGCATTATCAAAGGCTTCATGGTCCAGGGCGGCGATCCCCTGACCAAGGATGCCTCCAAAGAGGCTCGGTGGGGCACTGGCGATCCTGGCTATAAGCTCAAAGCCGAGTTCAATAGTCGCTCGCATCAACGCGGCGTCATCTCGATGGCGCGCTCGCAGGATCCCGATTCCGCTGGCTGCCAGTTTTTCATCTGCCACGGTGACGCCTCCTTCCTGGACCGCCAATACACGGCCTTTGGCAAATTGATCAAGGGCGACGATGTGTTGGAGAAACTCGCCACCGTGCCCGTCGGCGGGCCGGAGCGGAGCAAGCCCACGGCGCGCGTGGGCGTCGAGAGCATCAAGATTGTGCCGGCGACCGAAGTGAAGTAATCCGTCTGACCTGAAACTTTCAAGCGGGCGGGTAATCCCCGCCCGCTTTTTATTTACCATGATGCCACCCGCACCCACCCCGATCCGCCCCTGGCGGCAGATTGCCTCCCAACTGCTTGGCTCCTACCGGATTTTTACCCTGCGCAGGGATATCAAGATTTCCCCGCGCACGGGGCGGGAGCATGACTTTTTTGTGCTCGATTGCGGCCCGTGGGTCAACGTGGTGGCGATTACTCCGGATGACCAGATGGTCATGGTGGAGCAATACCGGCACGGCACCAACACAGTGGAACTGGAAGTTCCCGGCGGCATGATTGATCCTCATGACCGGGACCCGGTGGCGGGCGGGTTGCGCGAATTGCGGGAAGAAACCGGTTACGAAGGGGAAAAGGCCCGCATCATCGGGGATGTGTATGCCAACCCGGCGATCCTGACCAATGTCTGCCATGTGGTTTTGGTGGAGCAATGCCGGTTGAAACACCCCCAGCAATTGGATCATGGCGAAGATTTGAACATCCGGTTGATCCCCGTCCCGGAGGTGTACCAACTCGTGGCGGCGAACAAGATCAAGCATTCGCTGGTGATGGTGGCGCTATGCTATTACGACCAGGTGCGGCGCGGCCTGCGTCCGTAGGTCGGGAATGGCCCGCGCCGTTCCTCATTCTTGCATCGTGGTGCCTTGATTGATAAAGTCCCGCCGCTGGTTGACATTGAACCGATTTTACCAAAGACATACGTATGGCCTTTTTGAATGAGAATTATTTGAAGTTGAAAGCGGGCTACCTGTTCCCGGAGATTGGGCGCCGCGTCAAAGTGTTCTGCGAAGCCAACCCGGAAGCCGCCAAACGGCTCATCCGCTGCGGCATCGGCGACGTGACGGAACCGCTGCCCGCAGCCGTCGTCGCCGCCATGCACAAGGCGGTGGACGAAATGGCGCGCCGCGAAACCTTCCGCGGCTACGGCCCAGAGCAGGGGTACGACTTCCTGCGCGCCGCCATTGCCCAGAATGACTACCGCGACCGCAATATCGAGATCGCCGACGACGAAATCTTCGTCTCCGACGGCTCCAAGTGCGATTGCGGCAACATCCTCGACATCCTCGGCCACAAGAACAAGCTCGCCATCCCCGACCCGGTCTATCCCGTGTACGTGGATACCAACGTCATGGCCGGCCATACCGGCGCGGCGGACGACGCCGGCGCGTACCAGGGGATTGCCTATCTGCCCTGCACGCCCGCGAACGGCTTTGTGCCCAAGCCGCCCCGGGGCAAAGCCGATCTGATCTACCTGTGCTCGCCCAACAACCCCACCGGGGCGGTCGCCACGCGCAAACAACTCGAAGCCTGGGTGACCTACGCCCTCAAGCACAAGGCCATCATCCTGTTCGATGCCGCCTACGAGGCTTACATCAAGGACCCGGCCATCCCGCATTCCATCTACGAGATCCCCGGCGCGCGGGAGTGCGCCATTGAATTCCGCAGCTTCTCCAAGCACGGCGGGTTCACCGGCACGCGCTGTGCCTTCACCGTGGTGCCCAAGACCCTTCTGGCCGCCACCGCCGCCGGCGAGTTCAAGCCCCTGCATCCACTCTGGAACCGGCGCATGTGCACCAAATTCAACGGCGTCAGCTACATCGTCCAGCGCGGCGCGGAAGCGCTCTACTCGCCGGAAGGCAAAGCCCAGGTGCGGGCCTTGATCGAGCACTACATGGGCAACGCGGCCATCCTCGTGGCGGGGGCCAGGGCGGCGGGCCTGACCGTTTATGGCGGCACCAACGCGCCGTACATCTGGGCGCAAACCCCGGCGGGCGTCACCAGTTGGCAGGCCTTCGACAAAATCCTGAACGCGGCCAACGTCGTCATCACCCCCGGCAGCGGCTTCGGCGCGCAGGGCGAGGGCTACTTCCGCATCTCCTCCTTCAACAGCCGCGCCAACGCCGAAGAAGTCGCGCGCCGGTTGCAAACCCTCGTCTGGTAGGGTACCTTAACCGCTATGAAACACTTGAGCTGGATGCTTGCCGCCGCCGTGCTGGCCGTGGCCGCGTGCGAGAAGAAGACCGAAACCAAAGCCGAAAAGCCCGGCAGCAACCCCCTGAACGCGCCCACGGATTACCTCGGCGCCGTCGCGCAGGCCAAGAAATACTCGGAGAAGAACATCGAGCTGGTCGCGCTCCGGCAGAACGTGCAACAATTCTACGCCATGGAAGGCCGCTACCCGGCGGACCTCCAGGAACTGGTGAAAGAGAAATACCTGGGCTCCATCCCGCGCCCGCCCTACGGCATGAAGATCACCTACGATCCCAAGACCGGCGATGTGAAGATCGTGGCCGATGACCCAGCCACCAACTCGCCGCCGGCGGCGAAGTAAGTTGGGCCTGCGCAGGCATTGGGATTAAACCCGAGGGGTTCGCAGCCAGCAGTCGGCAGACGCGTGTGTTTGCGGGAATGAGCGGAACTCCCCGTCCCGTGACCAGCGGAATCAATGAATGGGGGAAACTAAACGGGCATTTGAGCGGGGGTGGCGTGGTTAGGCTGCCGTTGCCTGAGCTCTCTGAAACACATGATACGCCTCAGTCAAAGCCTCCTGTGCTGTCGGACGGTCGCAGTCGTCGAGAGAAGGAAGCAGAGTAAATGCTCGCTCCGCAATCTCCGCCGCCTCTCGGCTTAAGTCGGGATGATCACGCCAGAACGCCGTCTCAGCTTGGAGCACCCCTGCGAGCAAATCGCCCTCGTAGAAGTCGCCTGCGGTGAACGGGTCGGTACGAAGGAACTCAAGCGCGATGGGAACGAGGTAAGGCAAACCAATCTGTTGGCCAATCATCATGCGCAGATGCTCTGCGGTGAACTCGCACAAGGGGACACGCCTCAGCCGATGACACTCGGTCACAAGACCTGATTCGTAGGTTGGCTCACCCCACTCTTGGCCGTCGAGCTGCTGGAGCGATTTATTGCGGTCGAACTTACTCATAACGTGTGAAGCCGCCTAACGGTCATGGCTGAGTCCCTTTTTCCTTCTTCTGAACGACCTTGCGAAACTCTGTCCAAACCCGCGACCCCGCAACAAGTAAATCTGAATCCTTGTCTTTTCCGCTGCTCAACGATTGCAAATCACCATCAATCACTCTGACTCCATCGTAGCAAATGAGGTAAAAACGAACGCGCCCAGCTGCTGGATAGGAATAATCCTTCGTCAGAGTAGCCTCATCAAAATGCCTCTCACACGCTGTGACAAAATCAATGGCACCGCTGCGAACAGTCTCATGTGCAAAACCTCCAATCACACCAAATGTGCCCGTTGTGTAAATGCTGGCGTCACCAGAAGAAAATGAAACGATGCTCGCTGTCGCATCTTTGAGGGGAAAATCCATAATGACACCAGCGACGCGTGGATGGTCTGATGTCGGCTTTTGTCCAAGCTCTGCTGGCGAAGTGGTCAATGTCTTCAATCGCAACTCTCGCCCAGCTTGGGCGGCTGATGGCTTTGGTGGCTCATTGGTCTGTGACTTGGCGTTAAATAATCCAAAAAACATAAGCGTGATAAGTAGTAATGTACGCATAGTGTGGTCTAACAGCATTCTTGAACGCCCTTTTCGTTCGTGGTTTCCGGTGGCCAGTTGGTTTTCATGGTGCTAACCATCCCTAAAAAGGTCCCTCGGGTCAAGGCTGAATAGACTCGGGGCGAGGGGTGGTTGTTGAACGGTTTTTTGATGATTTGACCGGGCAAATCATGCCGGGCGGGGCCTTTTGGGCCAGTTTATGACGAAAATTGCAGGAAATGGACGTTTTGAGGGCACGGGGGGAAAATCCCCCCGCCACCGGCGAAACCCGCCCGCCTACCGGTGAACTCCGCCCCGCTCCGGGGGAAAATCCCCCGGCTACCGGCGAAACCTGACCGGGTACCGGTGAAACCCCACCGGACACCGGCGGAACCTGCCCCGGTCCGGGGGAAAATCCCCCCGCCACGGGCGGAACCCTCGCCGACCCGGTGGGAACCTTCGCAGGTCCGGGGGAACCTCGCCACGATCCGGGGGAAAATCCCCCCGCTACGGTGGAAACCCGCCACGGCCCGGTGGAAACCTCCCCCAATCCGGACGAAACCCGCCCCATGCCGGGGACTGGCTCGCTGGGGAGGGTGTGCCGCAACGATTCCTCGCGCCCCTTGCCGCAGCCGAGCCCCACTGGACCGGTGTTTAAAGTAAAGTTATTCCCCCTGACTTTTTGGAGGCATCGCATCTGAGGCAACGCCTTTCCGAACAATCCATGAGGCGTTGTTAGACCGCTGATATAATGCAAAAATTATCTACTGCTTCCGTGCAAAAGTCCGAGTATCGAAAAAAGTAGCACGAGACTGAAAAGTGAACCCATGACCCAGCTAATCCACTTCTTCGGGCTAGAAACCCAATAAAAGACTATGAATGATAGAAGAAAAGCCTGAAGAAAAACCTCCGGCAGCCCTATCAAATGTAGTCGCAGTGGAAGCGTCGTATAAATCATGCCCTCCAACGATGAGGCCGACGGTCCGAATGTCCCCAAAATGCTGAGACACACCAGCACCGCCCACATGAGCAGCCAGCCTCTATTCTGTCCAAAAAAAGATTGTCGCAGCATGAAGAAAGCAACGCCGAAAATCAGCCCTCGGATGGGCTGAAACAATGGTCCTGCCATGACAAGCGGGTCAGTCGTCGGTCGCATGATATACTTGAGGCCGGTGTCGGCATAAAGATGCGGATAGTCAAAAACGAAGAAAGCCAGAATCCCCATGACAAAGTATGTCACGGTGTGAGTGATAGCGGTCTTGATGATGATACAGCGTGCGGTAGGCTGGTCGAGATTTATGGTCATAAGCGGCCCAACAGTATTATTGAACGGAATGTTCGTTCATGGTTTCCGGTGGCCAGTTGATTAGCATGGTGCCGACCATCCCTAAAAAGGCCCCTCGGGTCAATGCGAAAAGGCCGCCACTGACGGATGGATTGGATTTTGTGGTGAATGGCTGGCGCGATTTGTTGAATGGTATCAAAATCATGGGGTCACATTCCTGGTATCACCTTCGACACCGTGCCATCCTTCCGTAAAATCACACGGAAATCGGAGCCAACCCGAAAACGCGGTTTTTTCTTGTCATATTGATATACCTCCAATGCCATGACAACGTAACCCTCGGGCTCATGCCACACGCGATAATAGGCGTCCATCCGCTTTCCGTAAGACTGTTCAAGGTATTGCCGCGCAGCAGTAATGATTTGCTGTTCTTCTATCGTAAATGCCGGATGATGATCTCGCCTGAAACCATCTCCCAAATCAGTGGGAGCGCCGGCTGGAGGCGTAGAGCATCCACAGAGAAGCAGCAGAATCAGGCATGTGATTACAGAAGCGTTCATGCAATTCAAAAGTATTCTTGAACCAACTTCATTTGCAGCCACTATACCCTCATTCCTCAGCAAGGAAATGATTTTTTACGTCACGCATTCTTGCCGCAACCCCTACAGGGTTGATGGGAAACGGTGGGGCGCCAAACCAGCAACGGTGTTAATTTTTGCAACTGTTTTCGGTGATTTTTTTATCCGT
>JBAXGN010000232.1 GCA_037139415.1 Verrucomicrobiota bacterium
AGTCTCGCGGAATGGCTCGAAAAAGACAAGGTTTAACTTAACATAGTAATACTAGTTACCAAACCACTAGACTCAGACCATACACCACCGCCGTTTTGTTCCCTGCTTTCATTACCGCTATTACGAGTAAAGCCATTGGTCAGAGAAAATCCGGCAAGTACGGCGTTAGTCCCGACATAGGCACAGCGGATGGCCCCATCGCCACAGTTGGTGGTGCCGGGGGCGGGAGTGCCAACAATCCACGTCACGTCCGAGCCATTCACACTTTGAACGGTGATGGCCTTATCAATGGCCACCCGGTTGGTCATGGTGCCATAGACGGCTTTGCCGCCAGTGTTATACATGCCGTTGGTGACCAAGACGATATCGCCTGCCTGGGCGGCATCCACGGCAGCCTGGATGTTTTGCGCGGCAGTTTCCCAATTGGTGTAGGGGGCGGAAGGGTTGGGACTGTTGATCCAAACATAACGCGTTTCGGCCTGTGCCACCCATGACACAAGCAGCCACAGCAGCGCAACGGTCAGCGCCGATGAGGTTCCGATATAACCACCATTTGACAGGCGGAGGTGCATATAAGAACCTCTTACACCATAGTCCGATAATTTACAACCGGATTTTGAGGGAAATATTTGTCGCGCAGAGCTGCATCAAGCCCGTTGGTGCGTTACGAATACTACGAGGTGGGCAGGGTCGGTAGTTCCGTACCCCCCACTTTGGCCCTTGCCCCAAGAAATCGCGGGAGTCGCATTTTTTGTGAGTGCGGCGGCAAGGTGGGGTGATACATTCTGATTTCGGAATGCGGAATGCGGAATGAAACTGATTTTGCAGAAATATTTTCGGGCAGAAAAATATGACCGAATAAAATCGGAGTATGGAACCAGGTTTCTACCTCTCGATCTGAGTTATTCGAGTGCCCCCTTCTCGGCCCGCGAAACACGCGAATTTACGCGAATGGGAAACGCGGCCCCTATCACTTCTCACTCGCACTGCCGATGCGATAAAACCGGTGTTTACCGACCGCATTCGTATCCAGCAGGTTGGTCGTTCCCGCGTAATTCGTCACGCCCGCGATGCACCGCCACCCCAATCCCATCGGCATCTCTGCGACGCTTATTTCTGGACAGCACCTAATCATGAATGGTGCCTGGCTTCGGTTTGGGCAGATTGGCGTTGGAATTCCAGTGGCCGGCGGCGCGCATCCGCTTCGCCCAGGCGTCCCATAGCGCGGCCAGTTCCTTGACACGCGCCGGTTCCTGCGCGGCGCGGTCCTGCAACTCCACCCGGTCGGCTTCCATGTCGTACAGTTCCCAAGGTTGGCCGGCCAACGACACCAGTTTCCACTTTCCGGCACGAACGGCGCGATTGCCCTCGTGCTCGAAGAACAACGGTCGTTCCGCGTCCGGTTCGCCACGCAGCGCGGCGCAAAGACTGCGCCCTTCGGCGGGTTGGATGGCCACGCCGTTGATGGAAGCCGGATAGGCGGTACCGGCCACTTCCGCGCACGTGGGCAACAGGTCAACGATATGCCCTGGCCGCCGATCCAATTCACCCGGGCGCTGCATGCCCGCCGGCCAATGGATGATCAACGGCGTGGCAATGCCGCCCTCGTGGCTGTAATGCTTGTACAACCGGAAGGGCGTGTTGCAGGCATTGGCCCAACCACTGCCGTAACTGAAATAGCTGCCCGGCGCCCCCATGGACTCCAGTTCCGCGCCCTGGTGCAGGAGGTTGAGCCCGCTGGTGGTGCCCAGGTTGACTTGCTGCACCTGGTTGGTCACATCGAATCCAAACGGATCCCACTCCGCACAGGCGCCGTTGTCAGACAGGAAGAAGATGAGGGTGTTATCGAGTTCGCGATGCTGTTTGAGGTCCGTGACCAGCCGGCCAATATTTTGGTCCATGCGATCCACGGCCCCGGCAAAAACGGCCATCCGCCGGGCAAGATCAGTGCGACGATCGGCAGGGAGTGAATGCCACTCGGGATTTTGCCGGTTCGCCCATTGATGCGCGGTGGCCACACGGTTGGGTGGCACGGTGGAACGGGGCGACAACGGCCAGCGTTCATCGAGCAATCCCAGTTGCTTTTGCCGGGCATAACGCACCTCGCGGATTTTATCCCAACCTTGTTCGTAGAGCTGCGCATATTTTGCGATCTCGGCCTTGGGAGCGTGCAGCGGGAAATGCGGGGCGTTATAGGCCAGGTAGAGGAAGAACGGTTTATCCGCCGTCTGGCGGGCGGAGGCAATGAATTCGAGCGCGAAATCGGTGATGGCATCGGTGGCATAAAAAGTCCCTTCCGCATACTCCCGCGCCGGTCGGCCGGGGGGCAGCCGGGTGTAAAGTTTGGAATTCCAAAAACTGCCATAGCCGCCCAACATGCCGAAGTATTCATCGAACCCGCGCTTGATCGGGCCAGGCTGCCCCAGGTGCCACTTGCCGGACATGAAGGTCCGGTAACCCGCCGAGCGCAACAGTTCTGGAATCGTGACGCAATTCGCCGGCAGGCTGCCTGACATTTCAGGGAAACCGGCCGCGTGCGGATAAAGCCCCGTCATTATGGACGCGCGTGAGGGACAGCACCGCGCGCCGTTGTAAAACTGGGTGAAGCGCAATCCGCCCGCCGCCAACGTGTCCAGGTTGGGCGTTTGGATTTCGCCGCCATAACAACTGAGATCACTCCAGCCCAGATCGTCGGCCAGAATGAGCACAATATTAGGCTTGGCCACTGGCCTTGGCGCATCGGCGGCAGGGAGCGCCGCCGCCAGGGCGACCAAGGCGATGAGGGGCACCAGGGTGGTTCGTTTCATTCGCTGGATTTGGAATCAGAGTCTTTCGGCGGTAATCGTCTTTAACTCACCATTCACGCGCACCTTGGCTGTGCGCGGTTCTTTGGCAGCGATCCGGTAGCGGGTGACCTTCCCGTCCTGCCACGCGATGTCCACCTCAAATCCACCGCGGGCACGCAAGCCTTTCACGCTGCCGGTCGGCCACGCGGTTGGCAGTGCGGGCAGCAGTTCGATCTCGCCGGCATGTGATTGGAGCAGCATCTCGCAGATGCCGGCGGTGATGCCGAAATTACCGTCCATTTGCATCGGTGGATGGAGGCCGAACAGGTTGAGGCAGGTGTTACGGTTGGCGAGCAGACTCTGCACCATCCGGTGCGCGTTCTCGCCATCGCGGAGCCGGGCGTAGAGCGCGCTGCGCCAGGCGAACGACCACTCGCGGACATCCGAGTTGGCGTCTTCGCCCCGGGCGATCAGCGATTTCTTGGCGGCGGCGGCGAACTCGGGAGTCTTGGCGACGCTGATCCAGTCACCAGGGAACACGGCGAACAGGTGCGAGGTGTGCCGGTGATGGTCGTCGGCTTTGTCACGGTCGGTCATCCATTCCTGGAGTTGGCCCCAACTGCCGATCTTCGGGCCGACCAGCTTATCGCGCATCCCACCGATTTTTGCACGATAGTCGGCATCCATGCCGAGGGCTTCGCTCGCGGCAACGTAATTATTGAACAAATCCCAAACAATTTGCTGGCTATAGCTGACGCCGTCTTCGTGCGGGCCATGCTCGGGCGACCAGCCGTTCGGGACGACGAGCCGGCCATCGGGCAGCGCCTTGAGCCGGTCTTCCCAGAATTCGCAGGTCTCTTTCATCACCGGGTATGCGACCTGCTGGAGCCAGGCCTTATCGCCACCAAAGGTGTAGTGCATCCAATAATGTTGGCAATACCACGCGTTGGCGGTCACATCCCACTGCCAAGCCTGGTCGCCGTTGATGCCGTGCGAGGTGCGGACGGCCCAACCCCGGGATTTGCCCGATGTGGTGGCGAACCGTTTTTCCACCGCGGTGGCCTTGCGCCACGGTTCAAGCTGGCTGGTGACCAAGTCGAATAGGGTCGTGTGACATTCTCCCAGGTTCGCCGGCTCAGCGGGCCAGTAGTTCATCTGGATATTGATGTTCGCGTGGTAATCGCTGTGCCACGGCGGATTGTTGCTGTCGCACCACAACCCCTGCAAGTTGGCTGGCAACCCGCCAGGACGCGAACAGGAAATCATCAGGTACCGTCCGTATTGGAAGAGCAGTTCCTCCAAGTCAGGATCGCCGCCCTTTTCGGCGTGCGCCACTTTGCGCTGGTCGGTCGGCAGCGCGAGGCGGTCAGCCGGGGTTGCGCCCACATCGAGCACCACGCGGTTGAAGTACGACTGATATTCGGTGAGGTGCGCCGCTTTCAAGGCGTCGTACTTTTTCGCGGCGGCAGCGGCCAGCCGTTGTTCAATCGCAGCATGCGGATTCTCGCCGCGATAGTTCCGGGCGTAATCCGGCACATAATCCGTGCCCGCCGCGACGAGCACAGTGAGGCTGTTGCAATTGGCAAACTCGATTTTACCATCGCCAGCCTGGAGCGTGCCACCGTCGGCGAGCGCGACGAGTTTTGCCTCGTATTTCATGCCGTTGCTGAGGGCGCCGAAAAACGCGAGGGAGTTGCCCGTCGCCACCGTCGTCTCCTTGTGTGAACCCGGGAGTTGCAAGGTGCCGGTGTAAGCGCCGGGGCGGTCGGCGGAAAATTTCAGGACCATTACGCCAGCCGGGTGGGACGCGAACGCCTCGCGGCGGAAGGTCACGTCGCCATCCTTGTAGCTCACGTTGTGGATGGCGGTTGCGAGATCAAGCGAGCGGCGATAATTTTGCACGTTGAGAGCGATCTCTTTGACTTGTGCCGTCACGCCCGGGATCACGATCTCGGCGACCTGGAAATGGCTGATTCCTTTGTTCGGCGCAAACGTCAGCCGGTAGAACCGGTAGGCCGTGGCATTTTTACAGGTAAAGGTCTTCTGTTCGCGCCGCTTTGCAAACGGCGGCTCGTTTTCGTGGCGGTCCAGCGTGAGCCAGGTTTTGCCATCGGTGGAACCGCTGAATTCCCAGGTGGATGGATCGCGGGCCGGGACATCGTTGGCGGAAATGAACGAGTACTGATCCACCGCGCGGACTTCGGGCAGGCGCAGTTCCCAGATGACGGGCCGATCATGATGTTCGACGCACCACTTGGTTTTCAGGTCGCCATCCCCTGCGGCGGCGATTTCTTCGCTGGCAGTGAAAGCCTTGTGTTCACTGGCACAGACCACGGTCGGCGCGGTCATCGCGGGAGCAGTGGTCGCGGGCACGACGTCCACAAGGAGTTCGCCAAGCATTTGGTAGGAACCCATCTTGCTGTAATTGTCATCCGAAATCTCGGTGCCGGTCCAGAGGCTGATTTCGTTGAGGACGACGCGTTCCTGTTTGGCTCCGGCGTAAATCAAGCCGCCAAACCGGCCATTGCCGATCGGCAATGCCTCATTCATACCCTTCTTGGCCGGCTGGGTGTACCACAGCGTCAGGTCTGAGGCGGCGCATTGCGCCACCAGCGGCGTCAGCAGTACCGCGAGAACGATGCTCGTTTGCGACTTGTTCATGTTCAGTTTCCTCATGTTCGGTTCCTTCCGTTTACTTCAACGCGTCGGGAGTTCGCGGCGGTATTCGTCTTTGAATAATCCGATTTTAGCGAATGGCATCGGCTCAAATGCGGGTAATTCCTGCAATAGCCGGGCACCCTTGCGAAGCGTGAAATCACCCTGCTTCGCCGCCGTAAAACCGAGATCAACCACTTTCTCCGGACTGCCGGATACGTTGCCAAAGCCCTTGATATTCGCCGCCATCGCCACGGTTTTGGCCCCGCTCGTGTTCACGGCCAGATTGTCCGTGATCGCGAACTTGTCGAGCAGCTTCTTGACGTTGCCGTCGAAGTCGCACACTTGCTTGCTGCAGTCCACGAAGACGTTGCGGCGGATGGGATTATTGAGGGGTTGCCGCGGTTCTTCCTGCATGATCGCAGCCAACCGCGGGTACTTCTGGCTCCATGGCGGCTCGGTGTAATTGAGCCGCTTGGCTTTCGCTTCAAGGCTCCAACTCGAATCAGCCGGATTGTTCCACTGTTTCCAGGTCATCCCCCGCGCATCCATGTGCAGCCCGATCGGGCAGTCCACGACCAGGTTGTTTAATATGGGATTGTCACGACCGCCGCCAATCATGATGGCGCGCCCGGCGCGGTAGAAGACGTTGCCCTCAATGGTGTCGCCGCAGTCGCAATCGTCGAGATACACGCCCATGGTGTTCACATGTTTACTATCGCCGCCGCCGAGGTCATGAATGTAATTGTGCCGCAAAATATTGCCTTGGCTGGTCCAGTCGCGGCCAGTGTAGAACGCGCCCGAGTCGCCCGTTTCCATCACCACCCGATAAATCTCGTTCAACTCGAAAAGGTGTTCATTGCCGCCGTATAAAACGGCGTTATGCGGCGCGTCGTGAATGCAATTATTGCGCACGATCTGCCCGCAGCCCTGCACCCCAATGCCAGGAGCGTACGTGCGCTTGAATATCCCATAGTGATGGATGTGGTTGTTAAGGGCCAGGTTGTTGGCGGCGGTCAACGTTTTTCGGTCGCCACCGTTCAGCATAATGCCACCTTTCCCAAGATTGAACAGTTCACACGAACGCACCGTATTGCCTTTGCCATTGACTGAAATCCCGTCCCCGGCGCAGTTGGCCACGACGCATCCGGCGATTTCCACATTTTCCGTGTTCTGCAAGACAATGCCGTCCGAGTGCGCGGATTCAAAGCCCAGCCCGACCAGTTTGATATGCCTGGCGTCGTTCACTTTGACCAGGGGTTGGGATAGCGTGGCCAACACAATCAACGAACCCTTGAGCGGTTTGGGGGGATAGAAATAGAGCCGCTTGCCGGCCCGATCCAGATACCACTCGCCAGGCGCATCCAATTCTTCCAACAGGTTCAGTGCGAAGAAACGGCGCTTGGCCGCGCCCCAGGTGCCGCCATTGATCCCGTAGTTATGTGGCGCCGCCAGGGTGATGCGTTGCTTTTCCTTGTCATAACTGGCGATGCGAATCACCTCGTCACTCCAATCGTGCGTCCAATATCCCAACAGCCATACGCCCTCCTCCAGATTCCACCGCTTGGGTCGCGTGTCTTCCAGGATGAACGAGCCGGGGTGCAATTTCCGCAGCGCCGGATCGGTGGCGTCAGCCTTGGGCAGGCCGTTGTCCACCGCTTTGCTGAACGACGCCCAGCCAGCCTCCGGCGCATCGGCATTCGGCCAGCGCGCCAAGGTCATGGGTTGCGAATCCACGTATAGCCACGGACCGACCGGCACACCCGTATACGCGTTTTTGAAGGTGTCAAATTTGCCACGCGCCGACAGATCGCAGACCAGGACCTTGCCGCGCGCGACTGGATCAAGCCGGGCCAAGACACGTTCATCGGTTACGGGGGTGAACGCCTCCGGCGCCAACGTGACCCCGCCATGGAAATGTACCTTGCCATGCGCCTGAGCGCGGTAGGTTACCGGCGCATCCGCGGTGCCGCCATCCTCCGCGCGCAGCTCAAACGTCGTATCGAACCGGTAAACGCCCGCACCAACCTGGACCGTCGCCGCCTCGCCGGCTTTCAGCGTCCCAGCCTTGCGGGCCGCGCGGATGCCGTCGCGCGCTTGGAGTAACGTCTGATACGGAGCGCCAACCCCACCATTGCCTCCAACGGGAGCGTCGGTCGCCACATATACATTGAAGTCTGCGAACGCGCAGGAAACCATCCCTAGCGTCAAAACCGCTAATAATTTCATTGGCTATTCTTTTTTATAAGTTTTTCCGGGCTTCGGTGAATCTGCTTTCCGATGAACGGTGATCGTTGCGCATCCGCCTACCACGAAATCAGCAATTCACCGGTGATGTCCCGCGCGACGAGGCGGCGGCCCCCATCCTCGACCGTATGCGGCACGGATTTTTCGTTGGTGGTGCTCAGGTTGTTCACCGCCAGGATCACTTTCTTGGCGCTGGTTTCCGGGTAAAAATGCACGGTGGCCTGTTTCAGCCCGCGCACATGCAGGCGGCGCGTGATACCCACGTGGCCGGAGTGGCGCTCGATGCAGGAAAGTTCGCCGTCGTCTTTTTGTTCGACCAACACGCGCACCTCGCGATGCCAGGCGCGGGGCATGGTATAGGTGGCATCCCCATTTTCCAGCCACGTCTCCGTGCCGACCATCACTGGCGCGCCATGCGGCAGGCGGAGCCGGAGCTTGACCGCCGTGGAGGGGCAATAGCCGGAAAAGTAAAAGCCGTTGTTGCTGCGCGCCACCAGGACCAAGGGATTACGGGTTTGCGGTGACGGTTTATCAAAGCGGGAGCGCACCCCAAAACGATCCAGCATCCAGCGCATCAGAAGTTCCGGGGTGAACAGTTTGCGCGGATCATCCGGCGTCGGCAGATGACCGCCGCCGATGGTGCAGGCAAAACCGCCGCGCACCCAGGCCAGGCGTCCCGTGCCTGATTTTTGCGGAGCCCCCCGGAAGACGGCATACGCCCGCTCTTCCGTTCCCTGAGTGACGGTGGCGCATACTTCGCACCCCGGCGACGCCCCGCGCCAGACCGTGGTAATGCCACCGGCGGAAGGCACTTCGCGATGATTCAATTTTCCCGCGAGGGTTTCCTGCCGGAACACATCGGGCACAAACTGATGCTGCATCGCCAGTTCGCCGCTCAAGGGCGCGGCGGCTTTCACATTCAACCGTTGCAAAAGCGTTTCGCCCGCATGTTCCGTAGGGCCGTACAGGAGCACATCGTACCCAGCGGCCAGGCAATCGAAAAGCGCCGTTTCCAGCGGGCTGCCGGCATCCGGCACCGGAGTCAGCAGAATGCTGTGGCGGTACACGTTGGGCCGGGCTTTGAGCGAGGCGAGAAAGTTGCGGGTGGAAACCACGGTATTCACCGGCAGGCCGGCATTCACCGCGCCGCGCATGAACCAATCGCCGAAAAACGGTTCCGCCAGGCGCGGGTCGTTGCCAAAGACGCGGTCATGATATTCGTCAAAGGGATAAATCCAAGTGAGGAGGCCCGGTTCATCACTATAATGCGAGGCCGCCGTCAACACATGGGGAATGACTTCTCGCGGGCAGGCCTCGGGCAGGTTGCCAAACGAATCGTCAATGGTAAGCAAGTTGAGATTTGCCGGGCGGGTGACCTCCCCCCGGGCATTGATGCGGGCGATGGCGAGCGGCAGATAAATATCATGCGGATCGCGGCCATAACGGTCAAACCACGGACTGTTCAACCACCATGGGTCATGCGTGTAAAAGCGGAACGGAAACTTCTCATTCGGCGGCAGTTCAGCAATGTGCGACAGGTAGCCCACCACCTCCAACCCAAAGTCGCCATCCAGCGCGGCCCACGGGGAATTTGGCGGCGCGGTCAGGTTAAAGTTACCGCGGTAAATATCCGCCAGCGGGGAGCCGGCGGAGGCGAGATCCGCGCCGGTGGACAGATTGCTGCCTCGCGTTTCCAGCGGGAAATTCGGGCATTCCTGGCGGAACTCGCGCCAGAACGAGAGGATTTCGGAGCGGACTTTGCCAGCCCGAGCGGCATCAAACGCCTTACCGTCAAACAGCAGACCCTTGACGCTCCAGGCACTGAGCGAGAACCCAAATCCGTTGGAGAGCCACAGATAATCAAACCCCAGATCGCTCAGGAAATGCTGGCTCTGACGCCCCAGGAAACGACCGAGCGTGGTGCCTTCCGGAATGCCGGCGGGGAAGCCCGCATACGGACGGGTATCGCCCTTGAGAATGGCCGTGCAAGCCACCCATTGGTTCTTGCCCATGAGGTCGCCCTGCGCAATTTCCGTGTGCCGTTCGTATTTAAAGGAAGAATGGGCAAACTCCGGGCCGGGATCAAACGTCGCCCCAACCACGACTGGTTTGCCAGTCATTTTCTGGCCGGTTTCCTTCAGGCATCGGACAATGGTTTTCAACCAGCGATACGTGATGTGTGGCGGATTTTCCATGTACAGCCAGGGGGTGCTATGCAGGCTGAGGCGTTGCGGATCGCCCGGGGCCGGGTCTTTGGGCGGCGTACCGATGCCGACATACCTGGCCCATTCAATCTCGGTGTCAAGTTGTCCGGCATAATCGAGAATTTCACTCCCATCTGCGGTCCAAAGCATCACCCCCACCGAACGGCAGCGGCGAATCACGCCATCCCATTGGCGGAAAATGGTCGTGCATACCTCGCGGATGGCGGACTCCTCCATCACCCGAAATGGTTTCAAACTCATCTCAAACGTGACCTTGTCAAACAGCAGCGGCTCTTCGCCCGCAAGCGGATTCGGCGCCACCTTGAGCACGGGTTCGGCAATCACGCGTATCCCGCTGGAGGCGTAAGCCAGCGCCATGGCCGAGGCGGTCAACCAACTGCGGCGAGTAATCGTATATGGCATCATGGGGTAAGGTATATCAAAGACCGGGATGCCATGGCAGAAAAATCTTTAGGCGGAGAAAAGACGTTTTATGGAGGCCTCAGTGCATACAAAATTAATTCTGGGTCCCAGCCGTCTCATTCCCCTCGGCCAATTTACAATACTTGCGGCCTCTGGGTTTCAGTCAGCCTTTCACCTTACCCGAAGTCGCGGCAACTGCGAGCAGTCAAAGCCGACGTAATTCCAAATCGCTATCAAGATGAGACTAATTCGCTGGTCTTTTGAGCTGCTGG
>JBAXGN010000233.1 GCA_037139415.1 Verrucomicrobiota bacterium
ACCCGCGTAGCCGCCGCACGTCAGTCGGCGCTGAATCATTTCCCGGTCTTTTCCCTTTTCGCATGTTTGGCGTGATTCGCGGTTCAAGTCCTCGATTCCCAATTTTTAATTCTGTGATCTTTGTGTTCTCTGCGGTTTCACTCCAGCTTTCGGCTTTATTCCATCCTGTTAATCCTGTCTCATCTTTTGCCCTTTTCCCCTTTCGCGTGGTCTGCGTGTTTGGCGGTTCAAATTCCCTTGGCTGTTCCCCCAATTTTCAATGCTCAGCTCTTTACTCAGCCATCGGTCTCATTCCTCCCATTCCTCCCATCCTCTGAAATTTGGAATAACTGATAACTGATAACTGATGACTGGTTACTTCTGCCTTTAGCCTTTAGCCTTTTTACTTTTTACTTCAATGCTGCTCCGCTCCACCCTCCGCCGCCACGTCCGCCGCATCATCCGCGTTCTCCGCCGGACCACTGCCAGCACCGCGCAATCCAGCATCACTAAACTGGTCACCCTCCGTGATCGCGCCGAATCGGCCCTCAACCTCCTGCGTGCCAAACCGCTGCCCGAGGACTTTAACACTCTATTCCTCGATCACCTCAAACTCCGCCTCTTGGAATTCATCCTCCAACCCTCGCCCTCACCCACCATGCTCCTCAAATACTTTGAACTCTGGGCCAAGTACCTGGCCAAAGCCGCTTCTCCCGGTGCTTCACCAAGCTCCTTGCCCGTGTTTCCCGATCCCAACGCCGGCATCCGACCGGAAACCCTCGCCTACATCGAAGAAAAGCTGAAACTCATGTGATCATGACCAATGGTAGGAGCCGACGTAAGAAGGCTCAAATTTGATCCTCAACGGCGTCGCCCACCGCAGTTCCCCGCACGGATCGTAGCGTGGAGCTAAACCTTTGCCGGCGCTTCATCCAGAGTGAGGTCCACAATCAAATCGGCGGCGATTTTTTCCAAGTCTTGACGCAAGACACCCAGTTGGCAGCCCGGCGGGACCAGCAATTTGGCGCGGGCCTTGAACAAAACCTCGCCGGACATCGGCGCGCTGGCGCATTCGGTGTGCAATTCCTCGACATTGACTTGGTGCGCGGCCAGTGCCCGGCTGATTTGGCGCACAATGCCGGGCTGATCCTGCCCAACCAGCTCCATCAACATCAACCGCGCCGCCGGCTGCGGTATGCCTTCCGCATCGGGATGCACCACGACCGTCAGGCCTTGCGCCTTCAGGGCGTCCAGGGCGCGGACCAAGTCGAGTTGCCGGGCTTCGGGCACATGCACCCGCAAGATGCCGGCAAATTGACCGCCCAGCCGGGACATGCGGCTTTCGAGCCAGTTCCCGCCGTGTTCGGTGACCAGCCGGGCGACGGTTTCAACCAAACCAGGGCGATCCCTGCCGATGACGGTCATTACAAGTGCGCAGTGCATGACGGCACTTTTACGACAACAACGGGCACTCCGCAAGCCAAAGAAGATTCCGTGAAAATTCCATGGATTGCCATCCGCCGGCATTCATTCTAGTCTCTTGGCCGTGGATAATGCGGAGAGAACGGCCATCACGTTCCGCCATGAGCAATGGCGGGCGGTGACCACGGGCATGCTGGAAACGGCCGGCGCGACCTTTTTGCTATTGATCGCCGTGCGCTGGTTCCAGGCGGGCGCGCTGGCCAAAGGGTTGGTGGCCGGCGGCGGCAGCATGGGTCTGCTGGCCACACCGTTGACGGTCTGGCTGGTGAGCCGGCGCGGCTGGGCGGCGTCCAAGGCGGCCGCCTGCTTGTCCCTGGCCGGGGCCGCGTGTTGTCTGGTCATGGCCGTTTTTCCCGTTCTGCCGGTATTTGTGCTGGGCAGCATGCTGGCCACGGCGTCGGCCGCCGCCGGCATTCCCTTGCTGACGCAGATTTACCAGGAGAATTACCCGGATGACCGGCGGGGCAAGCTGTTTTCCAGAACCATCATGATTCGGATCGCGGTCGCCGCCATTTTCAGCGATCTGGCCGGGCGGGCGCTCAGCCATGATTTGGGGCATTTCCAATGGTTGCTGGTCACGTTTGCGCTCGCGTTTCTCGGGACGGCGTTTTGCCTCAACCGCATCCCCTCGCGGCCCCTGACCAACGATGGCGGCGCGCACCCGTTTCACTCGTTGCGTTTTGCCAAAGAGGACGCCTTGTTCCGGCGCACGCTGATCTGCTGGATGTTGATGGGCTCGGCCAATCTCATGATGTTGCCGTTGCGCATCGAGTATCTGGCTAATCCCAAGTATAAGCTCGCCCTGGCGGTGAGCACCATTGCCTTGTTGACGGGGGTGATCCCCAACGTGGCACGACTCTGCCTGAGCCCGCTCTGGGGCTGGCTGTTTGATCGCATGAACTTTTTTACCCTGCGGATCGTGTTGAACCTCGGCTTTGCGGTGGGCATTCTGGCATTTTTCACCAGCAACACCATGACCGGGCTGGTTCTGGGGGCGATTGTATTTGGCATCTCCAATGCGGGCGGGGATGTGGCTTGGAGTTTATGGGTTACCAAGCTGGCCCCGCCGGAACGGGTGGCGGATTATATGTCGGTCCATACGTTTTTTACGGGGGTCCGGGGGGTACTGGCGCCGTTGATCGCCTTCCCGCTGGCGGCCCAGTTATCCCTGATGTGGCTGGCGGCCCTCTGCACGGGATTGATCGTGCTGGCCAGTGTATTACTATTACCCGAGATTAAATTCGGCAAAACCATGCGCAAAGGCACCGCTCTGGTTGAAGAAGTCGCGGATTGAAACGGATGACGGCCAAACCCTTATTGTCAGCGACAAAACTTGAAATAATCAATTTCCGTGCTTGTATTTGCCAACTGATTATTGAATAGTGCAGAAAATCCGGCGCATGAAAACCGCTTTGCTGATAGACAACGATGAAGTCTCACGCGGACTGATTGGCAAGCTCTTGAGACAGGACGGCTGGCACTTACTCCAATCAGAAACCGGTGAGAAGGGTGTCGCTTTGGCGACCCAATATCGTCCGGATTTGGTGATTTGCGACCTGTCCCTGCCGGGTTTCACTGGCTTTCAAGTTTGCCGTACCCTGCGGGAAAATCGGGAACTGGCCAACACTCGATTGGTGGTTACCAGCGTTCGGGATTATCCCGCCGACCGGCAGGGTGCCATGGAAGCCGGCGCCCAAGCGTATTTGACCAAACCCATTGATTCCGTGCTGCTAACGCGGATTATCGAAAAAGTCATGCGGCCCGACCTGGGAGTGGCCGCAGCGGAACATGTCCCCATGACTGCGCCGGGCCAACCCACCAGCATCCGGTTCTGGGGGGTGCGCGGCTCAATCCCCACGCCGGGACCGGAAACGGTCCATTACGGCGGCAACACCTCGTGTGTCGAGGTGCGGGGCGAAGGTGAACTGATCATTCTGGATGCCGGGTCGGGAATCCGGCCGCTGGGGCTTTCGCTCCTGAAGGAGTTCCAGGACAAGCCAATGGAATTGACGATTCTGATCACGCATACCCACTGGGATCACATCCAGGGTTTCCCGTTTTTCGTGCCCGCGTACCAGCCCCGAAACAGCGTTCATATTCTGGGTTATGAAGGGGCCCGGCATGGCCTCGAGGAAACCTTATCCGGGCAAATGGAGAGTCCTTATTTCCCGATCGGTTTCAAACAGATGCCGGGTAACATCGCCATCCGGGAACTAAACGATTTGAACTTCATGGCCGGAAATGTGCGGGTCAAGGCGGCGTACATGCACCATCCCGGCATCTGCGTTGGCTACCGGCTTTTCCTGCACGACGGCTCGATCACCTATATTCCCGATAACGAGCCGTATTTGCGCATGAAGTCGTATCCCACCACCAGAGGCGACGGCAGTTCCGCCGAAACCCTCGCCTACGCCCGGACCCAAGATGAAAAATTGACCGAGTTTATTGCTGGTTCCGATGTGTTGATCATGGATTCGCAATATGACGCGCAGGAATATGCCAGCCACGCTGGCTGGGGGCACAGTTGCCTGGATGACACCGTGGCGCTGGCCATTCAGGGCGGCGTCAAGAAATTGTTCCTGTTTCACCATGATCCAGGGCACGACGATAAAAAAATCGACGCCTTGGTGGTACATGCACGGGAATTGGCCGCCAAAGCGGGTGCCAAGATTCAAATTGAGGCCGCCCGCGAAGGTGTGGAACTCAGGTTGAGCGAGCCCCTCCCGGCTGGCAAAACCGCCAAACGTGGAAAAAAGGCCGAACCAAGCTTTTCAGCAGAGATTTCGTAAAATGTGCCAACTGGAACATATTGAAATCGGTTTACGGTTTTGCACAGCGCCATGAGTAGCAACAAAACAGCAGTTTTGATTGATGCCGATATCATGCAGCGCGATGCGGTGGCATCGTGGCTGGCGGAAAATGAATGGAATGTGTTGCTGGCGGAAGATGGTGAAACGGGGATGAACCTGATCCTGAGCACGCATCCAGACCTGGTGGTCTGTGACCAATTGGCGCCCAAGTTCAACGGGTTTCAGCTTTGCCGCATGTTGCGCAAGGAGGAGGCGCTGCGTGACCAGGTCAAAATTGTGGTGACCACCAGCGGTGGCTACGCCACCGACCGCCTCAACGCGATGGAAGCGGGAGCGGATGAATTCATCGTCAAGCCGTTGGCGCAGCGTGAATTTCTCAAATTGGTGCGGCAACTCATGGGGGATTGGGAAACGGTAACCATCCAACGAAAAGCCGTGCAAGCCGCCAACGCCGCCGCCAAGCACGAGCCCCGGCCAATCCTCACTCCGGTGTTGCCGCTGGATCAACCAGCACGGGTTCGCTTTTGGGGCGTTCGCGGCTCCATTCCGACGCCTGGTCATGCCACGCTGAAATATGGCGGTAACACGTCGTGCCTGGAAGTGCGCGCGGATGGGGAAATCATTGTGCTCGACGCCGGCACGGGCATTGCCCCGTTGGGCTCCCAACTGGCACGCGAATTCGCGGGCCAGCCGATGCCCATTACCGTGCTGATTTCCCATACCCACTGGGATCATATTCAGGGATTCCCGTTTTTTGAACCGGCCTATAACCCGCGCAATCAGGTTCGCATCCTGGGTTTTAAAGGCGCGCGCGAGGGCTTGCAGTCCACCTTGGGCGGACAGATGGAAAGCCCGTATTTTCCCATCACCATGTCCCAAATGCCCAGCAACATCCAAATCGAAGAACTGCGCGACCTTAAATTCTCGATTGGGCGCGTCGGGGTTGAAGCCACGTATCTGAATCATCCGGGCCTGTGTCTCGGCTACCGCCTGAACACCTCCTGTGGCGCCATCTCCTATCTGCCCGATAACGAGCCGTATCAACGGTTTAAATACCACACCGCTGGCTCGGCTACCGCCGGTTCGGCAGAAGCCCTCGAATACGCCCGGCGCCAGGACCAGCGGCTCATTGATTTTGTCAGCGGCTCCGAGGTGCTCATCATTGATTCCCAATACGATTCCATCGAGTACCAGACGCGCATCGGTTGGGGCCATGGCTGCGTGGATGATGTGGTGGCGCTCGCGTTGAGCGCCAAGGTGAAAAAACTTTTCCTGTTCCATCACGACCCGCGTCACGATGACGCGCATATTGACGGCATGGTGGAGTGGGCGCGCAATTTCACCACGCTGCTGGGGGAGGAACTCGAAATCGCCGCCGCCCAGGAAGGTCTCGAAGTGGTGCTGCCGCCCCTCCCGGCACCGGCTACGGCCTAATCTGCGCCCGTTGCTTCGGGAAAGATCACGTGACCGCAACCGCTTCACAACCACCCCGGCGCCGTTTGGAATGGGCGCTCGGCCTTCTAATTTTACTGATCACCCTGGCGGTCTTCTGGCCGGCGGTGCGCGGTGAATTCCTCCGGTGGGATGATGACATCAACATTCTGGAGAACACCCACATCCGCAGCCTCAGCGCGGAGAACCTGCGCTGGATGGGCACCGACATGGGCTATGTGCGGCGCTACATCCCGCTGACGTGGCTCGGTTTTGCGGTGAACAACGCGGTCTTTGGCCAGAACCCGAAATGGTATCATGCCGGGAACATTGGGTTGCATGGACTGAGCGCGCTCTTAGTGTACTTGATTCTGCGCCAGTTGCTGACCCGGCGGTATTCGCCTAAGCCGGCGGAGTGGACGGCGGCGCCAGCGGTATGCGCCGCGTTGGGGGCGTTGTGGTGGGCGCTGAACCCGTTGCGGGTGGAGGTGGTTGCGTGGGCGTCAGGGCGCATTTACTGCCAGGCGGTGTTACTGCTGTTGGTGGCGCTGTGGGCGTATCTCCAGTACACCCTGGCGGAGCCAGGGGCCGCTGGGCGACGATGGTGGTACGTGACCTCGTTAGCGGCCAGTGCGGCATCGTTACTCACCTACCCGTTAGCGCTGGCGCTCCCGCTGCTGCTGGTGATTCTGGATTTCTTTGCGCTCCAACGGTTCAATCGCGGATTGGCCGGGTGCTGGGATGCCCAAGCCCGGCGACTCTGGATCGAGAAGATTCCATATATCCTGATGGTGATGGCGGTATTGGCCGTGACGCTTTGGGCCCGAACGCAAAACCCCGAATTCTGGGAACCGCCACCAACGCTGGCGGAATTCGGCTTGGCGGAGCGGGTGATGCAGGCGTTCTATATCTGGGGACATTACCTGTGGCGGCCGTGGTGGCCGGTGGATTTGGCGGCGGTCTATACGCGATTGGTGGCGTTTCGTCCGATGGATTTGCCATTCGTGCTGAGTGCGATGGGCGTGGTGGGGATAAGCGGGGTATTGGGTTGGCACTGGCGGCGGTGGCCGGGTTTGCTGGGGATTTGGCTGGGTTACCTCGTGTTCCTGGTCCCGATGTTGGGATTGACCGAGCATCCCCATTATCCAAGTGACCGGTATGGATATTTCGTGGGGCTGCTATGGCCGATGTTGATTGCGGGTGGATTATGCGGGATTTGGCGAAAAACCAGTTTACGAATGCTGGTGATGGTGGTGAGTGTCGGGTGGCTGGTACTTTGCAGTGGGTTGAGCATCCGGCAAATCAGCACCTGGCAAAACAGCGAGGTCTTTTTCAAACATATCATCCGGACTTTGGGCATGGACAATTACCGCGCCGATATCCACCGTCGGTTGGGGCGCGAGTACGCCCTGCGCGGACAGTTGGACGCCGCGATTGAAAGCTACACCGCCGCCTTGGCGATGCTTCCGAATTTTCCCGTGGCGCATGGCGAACTCGGTCAGGTGTATGAGTTGCAAGGCAAGCTGGACCAGGCGCTGGAACACTACGCGGCGGCTGCGCGAATCCAGCCCACCGAGCTTCGCGTGGCCATGCTGGCTGCCGCCCTGGCGCGCGCCGGGAAAACCACCCAGGCCATCCAGCAGTATCAGGAGATACTGCGCCTTAAACCCGATTGGTCGGAAGGCTTGAATAACCTGGCGTGGTTGTTGGCGACCGCCAGCGACGCCTCAGCGCGGGATGGCATCCAGTCGGTGCAACTGGCGGAACGCGCTTGCACGTTGACGAGTCGCAAAAACGCCGCTTGCCTGGGCACTTTGGCGGCGGCGTATGCGGAAGCGGGACGCTTCCCAGCCGCCGTGGCGGCGGCCCAAGAGGCGATCGCTGCGGCCAAAGCCGTTGGTGATACGGTTACCGCCAACATTAACCAACGGCTCCTCGAAGGGTACCAACAGGGCCATGCGTTTCACGAAGTGCCAGCGCCGAAGGCTCCCTGAAGAATACCGAAATCCGAAGCCCGAAGGAGTTAGAAGCGGGTTGAATGAAATGGGTCGCCAGCCAGTCAAAGCTTTATATGCCTAATCCGATCGTGCAGCCGACTATACACAGCCGTCGTAATTTCCTGCGCACCTCCACCACGGCTGCGGGCGTGAT
Organism: Verrucomicrobiota bacterium; assembly: GCA_037139415.1. Taxonomy (NCBI): domain Bacteria; kingdom Pseudomonadati; phylum Verrucomicrobiota; species Verrucomicrobiota bacterium. Next base: position 7,854 of record JBAXGN010000233.1, read on the forward strand.
GGCGATCAGCCAGTTGCCCGTGGCTCAATTCGCCCATGCCGCCGGCAGCGGCGTTATCAAAATCGGGTTAATCGGTTGTGGCGGACGCGGCTCCGGAGCCGCTCTAAACGCGCTGAATGCCGGCAAGGATGTCCGGCTGGTGGCCCTGTGCGATTTGTTCCCGGACTGGCTCGCCGCCGCCCGGGAACGCTTTCAGAAAGCCAAACCGGATCAGGTGGACATCAAGGACGACCACTGTTTTTCGGGATTCGATGGGTATCAGCAACTGATCGCCAGCGATGTGGATGTGGTGCTGATTGCCGTCGCATCGCATTTTCATCCGGTCATGATCAAGGCAGCGGTGACCGCCGGCAAACATGTGTTTTGCGAGAAACCACATGGCTTGGACATCCCCGGTTTGAAACTCTCCATGGCCGCCAGCGACGTGGCGAAACAGAAAAACCTGAGTCTCGTCTCCGGCCTGTGCTGGCGTTTTGATCCGGGCGTGCGCGAAACCATGAAGCGCGTGCAGGATGGCGCCATTGGTGAGATCGTGGCCATTCAGGAAAATTACCTGAGCCAGCCCTATATCGTGCGCGAACGGCAGGCTGGCTGGAGCGAACTGGAGTATCAATTCCGCAACTGGTATCATTTCAACTGGTTGTCCGGCGACCAGACCGCCCAGCAGCTCATCCACAGCCTGGACAAGGCGTCCTGGGCGATGGGCGACAAACCGCCCAAACGCGTCTATGGCATGGGCGGACGCCAGACGGCGCTCGATTCCAAGTTCGGTGATCAATTTGACCATCACGCGGTCATCTATGAGTATGAGAACGGTGTGCGCGTCTATGGTTTCACCCGCGACCAGACGGATTGCTATCGCGAGACCAACGACTTCATCCTCGGCACCAAAGGCCGTTGCACGCTCTTGAATTACCGGATCGAAGGGGAAACCAACTGGCGCTACGAGAAACCCAAACAAAACATGTATGACCTCGAGCATCAGGAACTGTTTGAAGGCATCCGCAGCGGCAAACCGCTCCATTGCGGCCATTACATGCACCAGAGCACCGCGCTGGCCATCGCCGCACAAATCGCCTGCTACACCGGCCAGATGCTAACCTGGAACGATGTCCTCAATTCCAAGCGCTCGTTTGTCCTGCGCCGCTACGCGTGGGATGCCGAGCCACCCATCAAGCCCGGCCCGGATGGTCGTTACGGCACCGCGCTGCAAGGCCAACCGGAATACGACACTTGGAAATTATAACTCTGTTCTGGCAACCGCCATTCCGCAATCCGCAATCCGCAATCGAGGGTTCCGCCTTGCCGCCGCACTCCAAAAACAGCCGCTCCCGCAATTCCCCATCAGTTTCTGAAGCTTAAGAAGGCCATCCGCGTGGCAAGGATGGGCTTTTTAAGGTTAGGATGGTCGTCTGCCGGGCGAGACGGACTTTTCACCCGTGGCGGAAGGAATCGAGGCCGCCAACGGCACCGCCACGTATGAGGATACCCTCCCCGTCGCGGCCAGTTATGAATATCAGGCCATCGCCTATAACGGCCCGCGCGTCAGCGCCCTCAGCGCGACGTTGACCGTCGAGGCCGTATAGGGAGCCATACCTCCGCGTAGCCGTCGAGGTAAGGAGACGGATCCCCACGTTCCGCGTAGCCCCCGAGATAAGCAGACGACATTCGGGAATTCAGGTAAAAAAAATCCGTCTCCTTACCTCGACGGCTACGCGACGTCAGTCAGCGTTCGCAATGCCAAAACAAATGCTTGCTATGCGGACCCGAACGGCGCAACCCTACACCCGTGAGCCACGCTCCTGATAACCGTAAGGAAACCAGCCAGCGCCAACCGGCGGAGGACAAGGCGGACGCCTTGGCGAAGGAACGCCTGGAGCAGCTCGCCCCCGAAGTCGCCCTGAAGACGATTCACGAGCTGAAGGTCTATCAGGTCGAGTTGGAAGCGCAGAACCGGGAACTGAGCCACACCCAGCAGGAACTTGAAGCCGCCCGCGACAAATACTTTAGCTTCTACGACCATGCCTCCATCGGCTACCTTACCTTGAGCGAAAAGGACTTGATCCTGGAAGCCAACCTCAAGGCCGCCGAACTGTTGGGCGTGCCCCGGAGCGAACTACTCCGGCAACCGTTCCACCGATTCATCCTCCCCGATGACCAAGCCCGCTACCGCCAACATAAAAAACAACTCTGGGAAACCGGCGCGCCCCAGCAGTGCGACCTGCGTCTGCTGAAGGCAGGCGGCTCCGAATTCTGGGTGCATCTTCAGCGCAGCGCCGCGCTGGATCCGGATGGCACCCGCGTTTGCCGCGTTATCCTGAGCGACATCACCGAGCGCAAGCAGCTTGAGGAAGCGCAATCGTTCCTGTTGCATTGCTGGAACGTGCGCCCGAGTGAGGATTTTTTCGCCACGCTGGCGCGGTTCCTGGCCCAGAGCCTGCAGATGGATTTCGTGTGCATTGATCGCCTGGAAGGCGACGGTTTGACCGCCCGGACTGTGGCCGTTTGGTGCGACGGCAAGTTTGAGGACAACGTGACCTACGCGCTGAAAGATACTCCCTGTGGCGACGTGGTGGGCAAGGATGTCTGTTGCTTCCCCGCCAGCGTGTGCCAGTTCTTCCCGCGCGACCAGGTGCTTCAGGACCTGCGGGCCGAGAGCTACCTATCTTTCGACACTGGCGGCATTTTTTTTGAAGGAACGATGGATTCATTGGG
>JBAXGN010000234.1 GCA_037139415.1 Verrucomicrobiota bacterium
AATTGACAGAGCACGGCGAAAAAGGCAACTTTTATTTGCGGATAAGCACTAAGGCCAAAGTAATTATGGATAAAGACATTAACTATATGGTTCATGACAAAATATTAGCGGCCTTGTGGAAATAAGTTTAGGCCAAGACCAATTATAATAAGGCACGAGTTAACAAATATACGTCTCGTGCCTTAATATTTACGGCTATGGGTAATTATTTTGCGGCCTTGACAGGTTGGCGGGGTTTTGGTTCTATGTGGGAAATAATCACGTATGGATTTTGTCCCGAAGACCCGAAAGTTGCGTTATCCGTGGTATAAAAACCTGGCGGAGAACGTGGAGGCCGAGACGGCCAAGTTTGGCGCAGCCCCTGCCGATGTCGCGGAGTTTAAAGAGTTGGTGCAAGGGTTGGTGACGCGGCTGGAGGAGACGAATGCGCTGGTGGCCGCCGTTCGGGGAGCGCGCAAAGCGGAACTGGCCGAGGAGCGGGAGACGTTGCCGAAGTTGCGCGCCCTGGTGCGGCATTGGAAAACGTTGAAGGGGTTCCCGGCTGCCGGCAGCGAGGCGGCGCTGCGGTTGAAGGGGCAGGCGGCGGTGTTCGCGCCAGCGACGTATAAGCCGGTGATCCGGGTGCGGATCGCGGCGGGGCGGATTCGGATTGGTTTCGCCAAGCGCGGCGTCACCGGTCTGGCGATTTATATGCGGCTGCGCGGGGTGGCGGAGTGGCGGAAGCTGGGTGTGGATACGCGCGCGCCGTTCTGGGATGGCACGCCGTTGGCGCAACCGGGGGTGCCGGAGGTGCGTGAGTATATGGCGCGCGGGCTGGTCAATGATGATGAGGTGGGGGTGGAGAGTGATATTGTGAGCGTGACGTTCGGCGGGTGAGGGTGGTGGTTTGGTCCTTTAATAATGATGATTTGATATGGATTACATTCCCATGACGCGAAAGCGGCGGCGTCCCTGGTTGGAAAATTTGCGTGACCAGGTGGCGAAGGAGGCGGCGAAGTTTGGCACAACGCCCGAGGCGATTGCCGAGGTGAAGGCGGCGGCGGAAGCCATTTTGGCCAGGATGGATGACACGGATGCCGGGGTTGCCGCAGTCAGGGAACTGCGCAAGGCGGAGCTGGCCACCGAGCAGCCGAACCTGCGGCTGATTCGCGCGCGGGTGCGGAATTGGAAGACGTTGGAGCCGTATCCCCTGTCCGGCGGTGAGGAGAAGCTGCGGTTGAAGGAGCCGCCGGCACCGTTCGATCCGGAGACCTACAAGCCGGTGATCCGGGTGCGGCTTCAGGGGGGGCGGATTCGGTTGGATTTCAAAAAGAAGGGAGTATCCGGGCTGATGTTTTATATGCGGCTGCGCGGGGCGGCGGAGTGGCGGCAGTTGGGGGATGAGTCGCGTGCGCCGTTTTGGGATTACACGCCGCTCGCGCAGCCGGGCGTGCCTGAGATACGCGAGTACATGGCGTGCGGGATAAAGGGCAAGCATGAGATCGGCGTGGCCAGTGAAATTGTGAGTGTGACGTACGGAGGTTAGCCTGTAAAATCGGGGGGCATGGCGGGTTGACACCCGCCGCGATCTTTGTTAGGCATTTAAAAAACGCATATCATCTAACTCGACTATGAAACCAGAAGAAAATACGCCATCTGGAAAGCCAGATACCAGTCGTGAAACGTGCTTTATCATCATGCCATTTGGTGGGTGGTTTGATGAGTATCATAAATTAATCTATAAGCCAGCCATTGAAGCTGCACATCTTAATCCGATTCGCGCAGATGATGTTTATCGGTCAGGTACTATTATAAATGATATCTGGAATTTCACTAAAAAAGCAAAACTCGTTCTAGCTGATCTTACAGGAAAGAATCCTAATGTGCTTTATGAGTTAGGTTTGGCCCATGCACTTGCAAAACCTGCAATTTTAGTGGCTGAAATGATTGATGACGTTCCATTTGATCTACGTGCATTGCGAATTATTCTGTATAATAAAAACGAACCTCAATGGGATAAAAAACTAAGCGAAAAGATCACCAAGGCTGTTAATGAAATCATGGCATCTGAGTTGAGTGCTGTTCTCCCTACATTTTTGGAAGTAAGGCCTGATTCAGAAAAGAAAAAAATATCAGAGCAGGACAAAACATTGCTCGAACTTCGCGCTGAACTCAATTTATTAAAGATGGAGGTGCGTTCTAAATCTCCTTGCAGCTCGGAAGAAATCCTTTCAACTGTTAGCCAGTATCATCCTCTAAAAAGTTATCCTCCTGATGTACAACAGATATTACAGGAGGCGCTTGAGAGTCAGCATGCTGTTCCCAAAATAACTACCAAACCAGCTAAGAAGGTATCGTAATTGAACTTTTCTGGCACACCCTTCAGGGTGCCGGGCCACTTCTGGCGGTTTTCCGGTGGTCGCGCCTCGTGCCCCTCGCATTCCACCTTTTCCGCCGCCCCAATTGCTGCAACCGCCTGTGAGGTTGCCCGGTCATTCGGGCATGCGCCCGGAGCGGTACGGCCAAGGAGATGGCGGAGAAATAAGGCAAAATCGGGCTTGTGTGGTTTTGCAGCGGGATTTAGCCTGTTTTCCATAATAACAAACCAAGACAACGATCAGGCTTTCAAATCCCGGAAGGGGCAATAATATGAAGTTGCGTAATCTTGTAGTGTTGCTTTGCAATCTGGCGGTTCTGGCTGGTTTGCCGGCCAGGGCGGCCGAAAATATGATCGGGCGCCAAAGCCAAAACGAGGGACTGCGGGTGCTCCCCGTGCCGGGCAAGGTGACCATTGATGGCGACCTGCGAGATTGGGATTGGTCCGGGCGTATCTGGTGCTTTGTTGATACTTCTGTGCGCAGCCGTTACTCCGTGGAATTTGCGGGCATGTGGGATGCGGAGTACCTGTACCTGGCTGCCAAGTGGAAAGACCCCATGCCGATGTTCAATATGATTGATCCGGCCTTCAATCCCAATGAAGGCTGGAAAGCGGATGCCTGCCAGATGCGCGTGCTGACCGATCGCCCTTTGTGGATTACCACCTGGTACTACACCGGCAAGAAGCAGCCGGTGATGCACTTCGCTTATTGGAAGGATCCAACCAATGAACGGCTGGGGCAGGATACTATTTTACTGACGGCCCCCGAGAACGGCACGCAACTGGGGCAGGCAGTCGAACTGGCTTACCGCATGGATGACGACGGGCGCGGCTTTGCCCAGGAAATGAAAATTCCATGGAAACTGCTCTTCCGGACGGTGCCGGAAATCCGTCCCGACCTGGTGATGAGGCTGGGCTTGGAATTCATGTGGGGCGATGCGACCGGCAAAACCTGGCCGGTGCACCGGTATGCGGATAATATGCAGCCGGGTGCCACCTCCCGCGAGTTCTTCTGGAGTGCCCGCAAGGATTGGGGCGATGCCCGGCTCATGGCGCAGGGGCATGTGCCGGAGCGCCAGTATGTGAGCGATGGCGGGCGGGTGGAAGGCACTGTGCCCGTGCGGGTGACCATTCCCAAGGATGCCGCCCGTTTTACGGTGGTGCTGGATGATCCGAACGGGCGGCGGGTGCGCACGCTGGCGGCGGATTGTGATCCGGCGGATTACGCCGTTCGCAGCCGGGAATCGGGAGCGACGCGCACTGTGGAGGTCAACTGGGATTGCCTGAACGATTTCGGCCGATTGGTCACCCCCGGTAATTATCAGGTTCGGGGCCTCACTCATCGCGGGCTGGGCGCCCAATATGAAATGTGCTTTTACAATCCGGGGACGCCTCCCTGGCAGACCAAGGACGGTAGCGGAGCCTGGGGAGCCGATCATACCGGTCCCAACAATGTGACCGCCGCCGGCGATTGGATGATTATCACCTGTCCCGTCGTGGAGGGCGGATCAGGCATCTGGGGAATTGATCCGGATGGGCGCAAGCGCTGGGGGGAAAAGCGGGGAGCGGGAAAAGTCACGGCGGACGCAACCTACGTTTATGCTTACGTGGTGAGCTGGTATACCAAGGAAACCATTTGCCGGTTCCGGGTGACGGATGGTTCCACCCAGCCCTTTATCCTCGACGGAAAACCGCGCACCTTCGACCTGCCTTTGACCGAGATTCTCGGACAACCCGAGCCCGGCAAGGTCACCGGCATGGCCGTGCATGGGGGACAATTGGTTCTGGCCTTGAGCAGCGGTAAACTGGTCGTGCTGGATGCCGCATCCGCCGCTGTCCTGAAGCAGTTCGAGGTGGCCGATCCCAGCGAAATCGCTTTTGGAACGGACGGCACCCTATACGGATTATCGGGGGGGAAAGTGCATCAGATTCATTGCGATAGCGGGACGCTCACGCCCATCGCCACCCCCAAAGTGGACAAAGCCGTGGCGCTCTCGGTTGACCGCGAAGGGAATATTGTCCTGGCCGATGCCGGTCCGGATAGCCAGGTGAAGGTTTTCAGCCCCAAAGGCAAGCTGGTTTATGCCTGCGGCAAAAAAGGCGGCCGCCCCATCCGTGGCGCGTATGATGAACAGGCGATGATGCGAATGAGTTCTGTGTCCGTGGATAGCCGGGGCCGGGTGTGGGTGGTGGAGAACTGGAGCTACCCGCGCCGGGTGTCGGTGTGGGAGCGCAGCGGTAAGTTGATCCGGGATTATCTGGGTAACACCGGCTATGCGGGTGTCGGTTGCTATTTGCACGAGCAGGATCCCACGCTCGCCTACTGTGGTCCCATTGAGTTCCAACTCGATAAAACCAATCGCACGTGGAAAATCTCCCGCATTCTTTGGGTGCCCGACCCGGAGAAGGGCGAGAGTTTTACCCTGGCTACCGGGGGCAACGCGCTTCCCCAGCGTTTTCGCAGTGCTGCCAGCGGCCAGCCGCGCGAATATCTGTACGCGCATGACACCGCCAATGAGGGCACCGGGCACGTGATCTTCATGGAACGCAAGGGCCGTTGGCAACCGGTGGCCGCGCTCTGCCTGGTGGGCCATCTTTCCGGTCGCTTGTCGCATCACGGCGAGGTGCTGGAGGAGCCGTCAGGGGAAATGGCGGGGCTGGATCCCTATGACGTCTGCCTGTGGAACGATACCAATCGGGATGGCAAAGTGCAGCGCGGCGAATGCGCCATCATTCGCGCCCAGCTTGCCCCCGGCAACAAACGCTCGCAACCGGGGCTGCGGCTCGGCAATGGCTGGGGCGGCCGGTTGGGCGAGGATATGAGCATCTACACCGATGGCTTGGCTCGCTACCAGCCATTGGGTTTCACCGATGACGGCGCTCCGATCTACGGCTTGGATGGCCGCTTCCCGCTTTCCCAACGCCTGGCTGGCGCCGACCTGGTGCCGGTGCCGGGAGAGGAGCGCCTGGTATTTTTTGCCGGCGGTTCCCGCGATGTGCCGGGCGTGCTGGCCGGGCTCGACCTCCGTTCCGGCCAGGTGCAATGGGACTATCCCAACCCCTACCACAGCGTGCATGGTTCGCACCGCGCACCGATGCCCAAGCCGGGCCTGCTGATCGGTCCGTTGAAAACCTGCGGCGTCGCCCATGTGGACGACACCATCGGGAACGTCTTTTTGATTCGTGGTAATCTGGGGCAGGACTTTCTGTTCACCACCGACGGACTCTTCGTAGGTGCCATGTTCCAGGATGGCCGTCTGCCGGGTGATTCCCTGCCGGAGCGCGAGGCGGCGCTGCTGAATCTCCCCATGGAAGGCTTCACTGAAGGCGGCGAGCCGTTCAACGGCTGGTTTGGCAGGCAGTCCGATGGCAAAATCCGGCTCACCACCGGCATGGCCCGGGAAGCGGGCATGATTCTCCAGGTGCGCGGGCTGGAGACCATCCGCCGCTTTACGGGCGGCACCGTGGCGCTGAATCAGCCGGCCATTTTGAAAGCCGACAAGGAAAACACGGAGCGCGCCAAGGCCGCCGCGCAAACGCGGCAGTACACCATTATTGCCGCTCCCGCCGGCAAGCCCATGGAGGGCAAGAGCGATTTCTGGAAAGAAGTGCCCGCCCTGAATGTCGGTCGCGAGGGTCAGCCCGACCGGGCCGCCGTCAAGCTGGCGTATGACGCCGAAAATCTCTACGTGCAATTTGACGTGCAGGACAGCTCGCCCTGGCGCAACGAGGGCCGCGATTTTGCCCGGCTCTTCAAGACGGGCGATGCGGTGGATCTGCAATTCAGTGCCCGGGCAGGCGTCAAACCGCACCGGGAACCGGAGGCTGGCGACGTGCGCGTGCTGATCGCCCCCGGTCAAAACCAGCCGCTGGCGGTGCTCATGGTGCCGGTGGATAAGGCTGCTCCTGCCAATGCCCGCAAGGCCTACACCTCCCCCGTGGGCACGAAAAAATTTGATCGGGTGGAGCCGCTGGCGACGGCGCGTGTGAGCGTGAAGGTGGAAGGCGCCCGCTATCGCATCGAAGCCGTTCTGCCCTGGCGCGCGCTGGGATTATCCCCGCAGCCGGGGATGACGATTCGCGGCGATGTGGGCTTCATTTCCTCGGATGCCCAAGGGATGCTGAACGTGGCCCGCACCTACTGGGCCAATCCCAACACGAATCTCGTCAACGATGAGCCACTGGAAGCGTGGATCTACCCAGATACCTGGGGCGAGTTTACCTTTAAGAAGGAGTGAAATGCGGGGTGCCGCAACCATTCGTGTTGCCGACTTCCTCTATCAGGAAACCATCGACACGTTGGGGACCAAGACCATTTGAGTAAAAAAAAGACCGTGCCAGGGGCACGGTCTTTGCGAAAAGGAATTTTCCCGGAGATTACTCAACTCGGACCAGGAACTTGTGAATGGTGGTTTGGGTGTAGGTTTCGCCGGCTTTCAGGACAATGGTGGGGAATTTGGGATGGTTGATGGAATCCGGGAAATGATCGGTTTCCATGCAGAAGCCAAAGTGCTTCTTATAGACCACGCCGCCTTTGCCGGTCAACGTGCCGTCCAGGAAATTGCCGGTGTAGAACTGGAGGCCGGGCTCGGTGGTGTAGATTTCCATCCCACGACCGCTTTCCGGTTCATAGACGCGCGCCGCGAATTCGGGCGACTGGCTCACCTCGGATTTGAGGACGTAATTATGGTCATACCCGCGCGGGGTATTGGTCAACTTGCCAATCCGCGAGCCGATCGGCATCGGCTTGGTAAAGTCCATGGGGGACCCGGAAACCTTTTTCAATTCGCCAGTGGGGATGAGGGTGTCATCCACTGGAGTGTACCGCTTGGCGTTCAACTGCACGATATGCCCGAGGATGTCGGCCTGGTTCTCCTTGTCCTTGGGGTTCAGGTTGAAGTAGCTGTGATTGGTCAGGTTGATCGGGGTGTCTTTATCGCTCTTGGCCATGTAATCAATCCGCAGCTCGTTTTTCTCGGTGAGGGTGTACAGAATGATAACCGTCAGGTTGCCGGGATAGCCTTCCTCGCCATCGGGGCTGAGATACGTGAACTTGACGCACGGGCCGAGCTGGTTCGTATAGACTTCGGCTTTCCAGACGACCTTGTCAAAGCCCTTGATGCCGCCATGCAGGTGGTTGGGGCCGTTATTGGTGGCGACGGAAAAGGATTTTCCGTTGAGCTTGAACTGGCCTTTGGCGATGCGGTTGGCCACGCGCCCAATGGCGGCGCCAAAGTAGGGATGCCCCTTCACATAACCATCCAGGTTGTCAAAGCCGAGCACAATGTCGCCCATTTTACCCGTGCTATCGGGCGCGCGCAGTTCGGTGATGATTGCGCCAAAGGTGATCACTTTGCAGGAGAGCCCGTTGGAGTTGACCAGCGTATATTGGCCAATCTCGGTGCCGTCAGGCAGTTTGCCATAAGAGCTTTTTTCAACGCTAGATTTCATAGCAGGAGCAGGTTGTGCCGGTTGGGTATCCGCGCCAAGGAGCAGGGTTGCCGGAGTGGCAGCCAGCGCCAAGGCCAAGGCTAAGGTTTGAATTTTCATAAATGCCAGAACGTGGTTAGAGTATAATGCCGGGGTTGTCAGCTAAATAATTGTTCCGTGGCCTCGCATTTTCATGCGACAGCCTTGGTCCATTCAGGGCGGCTATTTCTTGGGCGCTGGATTTTGCGGCGCGGATTTTACGCGCCACGCCATGAAGAGCATCCAGCCGGCGAACACCAGCAGGATGAATCCCCACCAAAGGTTGATGTTGATGCCCAGCGAGGGCTTCAAATCATCCGGCTTGGCAGAGATGCCGGCGAGCACCAGCAGGGCGCCCACGAGTGAGAACATGATTCCGATTGGCAAACGAATGTCGAGTCCCATAAAATGGTTTCTTGCTTGTTTGGGTTACCAGAAATAGAGGTTGATGATCACGCACGCCACCAGCAGGATGACCCCGACCACCGCCGGGCGAAGGTACCAGGCCTCGTTTTCATCCTGTACCAGTTTCGGCGTCATGGAATAGACCAAGCCCTTCAGTTCCGCATCGCTCTTGGTGCGTTTCGTGGCCAGGGAGATGGTCAGCGTGAGCACAAAGCAGGAAATGAACGCGAAGCTGGCCAGCCAGAAGTTCTGCGCCATGGTGGACTTGAAGTTAAAGAACGCATGTCCCATCCAACCGCCTTTGCCCTCGGCCATGGTCAGGCCATGCACCACGGCGGAGGTGGAGATGCCACCCAGCAAGCCCAGGAAAGCGCCGGTGGCGGTCGTGCGCGCCCAGAACATGCCGAGCAGGAAGGTCGCGAACAGCGGCGCGTTCACAAAGCCGAACACCAACTGGATAATGTCCATGGCGTTGTTGTACATGCGCGCAAAATAGGCGCACCCGATGCTCAGCAGAATGCCCACCACCGTAATTGCCCGCCCCATCCAGAGGTAATGCGCATCGGTGCGGTCCTTGGCGATATACGCCTGATAGAGGTCATACGTCCACACCGTGTTGAACGCCGTCACGTTGCCCGCCATGCCGGACATGAACGAGGCCAGCAGCGCCGTCAGCGCCAGTCCCAGCAGTCCCGTGGGGCAATACTTTTTCACCAGCGAGAGGATGACGCCGTCAAAATCGGTTTCCGTCACGGCGTCCTGCAGGCGGTCTTTCATGGCTTCCTTGGCTAGCGGCGTGGCCTTGTTTTCCACCACGAGCGCGGCGATCTTGGCCGGACTGAGTTTATAATCCTTCGCATCCTTGCCCATGACATCCGTGACGGCTTTCAGCGTGGCTTCCCCCTGCAATCCCTGGGCGGAAGCCTGTTGGACCGCCGGAATCATCTTCTCGTAAAGCGCGTTGTCGAGCGGTTTGGGTGGCAGACGATAGCCATCCTTCCCGCCCAAGGCCAGTGCGGCCGCAATCATGCCGGGCAGAATGACCAGGATCGGGAAGAGCATCTTCGGAATCGCCGCAATGATCGGCGTGCGCCGGGCGGACCCCATGTTTTTGGCAGCCATGGCGCGCTGCACCACCAGGAAGTTGGTACACCAGTACCCGAAGGAAAGCACGAAACCCAAGCCGAACAGCATCGCGAACCAATCCACCCCCATGGGGTTGGCGTCCGGCCCGGCCAACAGTGGCGTCCAGGCGCTGGTCCAGGAATTGCTCCCAAATGTGGTTTCAGCCGTTCCCGGCAACCCGACTGCCGCAGGATGCTGTGCGACCACGGCCAACTTAGTCTTTAGCACTTCCCAGCCGCCCACATCCTTCAACCCGAGATACACCACCGGGGCGAACCCGAGCACGATCATGAAGAACTGCAACACCTCGGTGTAAATGGCGGAGGTCAAGCCGCCTTTCAGCACATACACCAGCACCACCGCCGAGCAAATCCAAAGGCTCAGGTGATAATCCCAGCCGAGCAACTGGTTAAGCAGCTTCGCCAGCGCGTTCATGGAAATGCCGGAGGCAAACACCGTCATCACCGCAAAACTCAGCGAATTCAGGCAGCGGACGCGTTCATCAAAGCGCATCTTGAGATATTCCGGCACGGACCGGGCCTTGGAGCCGTAATAGAACGGCATCATGAACACCGCCAGGAAGATCATGGCGGGGATGGCGCCCACCCAATAAAAGTGACAGGTGGCAATGCCGTACTTGGCGCCGCTGGCCGCCATGCCGACCAGTTCCAGCGCCCCCAGGTTGGCCGAAATGAAGGCCAGCCCGGTGACCCACGCGGGGATGGAACGTCCGGACAGGAAGAAATCCGTGGAACTCTTCATGTACCGGTTGAGGAGGAAGCCGATGCCCACGACCGCCAGGCAATAAATCAGCAATATCGCGTAATCAATCCAACCTAGTTCTATATGCATATAGTGATGGGCATGTTGTTACTGATTCAAGGGCGGCTTGTCAACCCTGATCCATACGTATTTTGGGCAACGCCAATTTGGCAACGAGAAAACTGGTGATTAGAGTTGCTGGCGAGCGGTTGGGTTGGGTAAGCTGGAACCATGTTCACGCGCTTGATTAAGCTTCGTCCGGCGACCGGCGTCCTGCTGGTGTTGCTCGGCAGCCTGATGGCGGCGATGGCCGATCCCGCCTCACTGCGGCTGGCTATCCAGGATTTGGCGGCCACGTTTGGCGGGAAATACCCGTTGGGACGGCAATACTTGGAACGCCTAGCAGCCTGTCGGACTTAGAAAAGCAGTTTTTTTAAGAAGCCCGGACATA
>JBAXGN010000235.1 GCA_037139415.1 Verrucomicrobiota bacterium
CTGCCGGACAATCATGACGCTTGTGATCAAATTCATCGCAGGGAACATATAAGAGGTAGGATTCGAGTTGTTGTTGGGAAATCTTCACATTTCTATTATTAAACCAGTTTATTCTTTGCAAGAAACAGGTAAGCGAACGGTGATTTCTCAATATAAGCTCGTTCTTCCTCAGATTTCCTAATGTGATAGGCGGCGACTTCTATGGCCCCGGCTGCAATGGCACCACAAGCTATCAAGGATGCAGGTAATGTAGCGATGGATGTGGCCAGTCCTGCCATCACAGCGGCTGCCCCTAGAATGGTGGGTGAAGACGGCTTGAAAAATGCCTGGAGTGATCCAACCACTGTGGAGATTTTAGATGTATTGAGTGCCTGGCCTAGGATACAGCACTCTCTTTCAATGGTCTCTTTAAAACCCTCAACCAGCACCTTGATTTCCCCTGTATTCTGACATTCAGTTAACCGCTTTCCAAATTGATCCATCTGTTGTCGAAAGGCGAGGAGTTCCAACCGATAATTCGCCCTAAATTCAAGAATTTTCTGAATTGTGACATCGGCTGTAGGCACAGGAAGAACATCTCTAAAATGCGCTGAAACACACAGGGATTTCTCGGCTTCTGGAATCGGACAATAGCTTGATTCAATGAGGCCCATATTATCGGTTCCTGGAACGGTTAGGTCTGTGGCCTCGCTCGCAAGATACTTGGCAAGAAGGGCCATATAGATATTGGCCACTTCAGAATCAAAATAATAGCATGTTTGATCCGTGCGAGTGAGGTTGCGCTCCTCAGCAAGACCACGCTGCTGAAGATATTCAAAAGTAGGGCGATTTACTTTCTGTTTGTAGATCTCTGACGTCAATCTTTGTTTGACACTTTGTTTACAGCTCTTGCGCAAACGAGTCCCTGTTGTTAAATTTGGTAAAACTTGCTTGAGTTCGGCAGCAAGTTGATGTGGTGCATTTGGTTTTTTGTATGCGAGTTCCTCAGGGTTCAGTACCCGGAAGATTCCTTTATCGTAAAGGTATTGGAGATCATTGTTTTTCCACTGGAAAATTTCCTTGTATCCTTCATGCACCATGTATTTACCTGGCACAATCGAGGCTACATGATCCCAGTACAAGAGCGCTTTCCTGATCCATACTCCGGAGGTTGGCACTTCGATGTTTGGATAGTAGAGTATTGTGCGGCTCATTGGAGAATTCCTTCCTTGCATAGAATTGTTATCAACTTACCCTCGGTCTCAAAGGCCGCCTCAGTGCTCGCACGCAGCTGGTTCATGGCCTCATCAACCGTGATGACTTCCTGATCGTTCTTCGGCTCGACGTAGCGCGAGATATTGAGATTGAAATCGTTGGAGGCGATTTCTTCCAGGGCGACCATTCGCGCGATACCGGCAACGCCTTTATAGGCGCGGTACCAACCGTAGATGCGCTCGACGTGTTCGGGCAGGAGTTCATTTTGTGCTCGGCCCGTCTTGAACTCTTTTGAGGCGTCCACGATCAGGACCTTGTTCTTTCGGTCCTTTGCCTTGCGCTGGCGGAAAACCAAGACACAGGCCGCCAGCCCAGTGCCATAAAACAAGGTTGGCCCAAGCCCGATCACAGCATCCAATAGGTCCATGCCAAGCAGTTTCTGGCGAATCTCCCCCTCCTTGCCCATGCGGAACAGGGCGCCATGGGGCAGGACCACGGCCATGCGCCCGGTCTTTGGTGCCATGCTCTTGATCATGTGCTGCACCCAAGCGTAGTCGCCACTCTTGCCCGGCGGCATGCCGGCGAAGTTGCGGCCGTACGGGTCGCTGGTCCAAACCTCTTCACCCCATTTCTCCAGCGAGAAAGGTGGATTGGCGATGACGCAGTCAAAGGTAGCCAGGTTGTCGCCGGAGAAGAAAGCCGGTTGGCGAAGGGTATCGCCGCGTACCACTTGGAAATCTGAAGCGCCATGCAAAAACAGGTTCATGCGGGCAATGGCGGAGGTGGTGAGGTTTTTCTCCTGCGCAAAGAGTTTGCCCCAGAGGGTGCGGTCATCGCCGTGGTGTTCTTTTACATGGTGGATGGCTTCCAGCAGCATGCCTCCCGTGCCACAGGCTGGGTCATAAATGGATTCGCCTTCCTGGGGATCCAAAATATTCACCAGGAGCCGCACGACCGAGCGCGGGGTGTAGAATTCCCCGGCCTTTTTATTGGTGGCATCGGCGAACTTTTTGATCAGGTACTCGTAAGATTGGCCGAGGATGTCTGCCTGGGCTGCCTGGTTGCCCAGGTTGATGCGGGAAAAATGCTCGATCAGGTCCCGCAGCAGGGCATCGGACAGGCGGTCTTTATTGGTCCACTGGGCATCACCGAAGATGCCGTAAAGGGTTTCGGGGTTGGCTTTCTCGATACCGCGCATGGCTTTTTGCAGGGCCTGACCGACGCTGGAAGGGACCTCGCGAACGTCCCGCCAATGGCAATCTTCCGGGATTTGGAAGCGGTAATTTTGCGGGAACAAGGCGTATTCCTCGTCGCCTCCCGCTTCAGCGAGGGCGGATTGGTATTCCTCGTCGTGGACATCGGAGATGCGTTTGAAGAACAGGAGCGGGAAAACGTAGGTCTTGAAATCAGCGGCGTCCACCGGGCCGCGCAAAATATTGGCTGCCTCCCAGAGATGGGATTCAAGTTGCGACAGGGTGATGGCTGAGGGCGGCATGGTGCTTATCGCGGTGAAGTCATGGCAGAAAGGCAGAGTCCGGGAAAAACGGCGACACACAACAGCTTTGTTTCCCCAGAGCCAGTCCACTCAAAACGTCATCAACCTTTGTTTTAATCCACTTCATAAACAGCCACCCATAGGAAAAATTCAGGCGGACCTTACCACGCTCAAAGCTGATTGGGCAACTTAAAATCTAGCGAACCCAGGATAATTTTGCCTCAAGACAGGCTTTCAAAGGAATTCGTGAGCCCAGAAAAAGCCGCCCAAAGCGGGCAAACCAGAATGGCTATAAAACCCCGGTAAAGTGTTGAAGAAATGTTGAAGTGGCGGTTTTTATGAATCAAGTTTTCCCAGCATGCAAGAAGCATTTTAGCACGTGTTTTACCGTGCTATTTTGAATGGTGGGCCCAGTAGGGTTTGAACCTACGACCAAGCGATTATGAGTCGCTAAAATGCCCGGTTTTATACGATTGTACGCCATTGTATTCAAGTTAAAAGAAAGTTCGTTTTACCCTTGTTTTACCGTGGTTTATGCGTTAAATTCTGCGCATGAATACGAACGTCATTGCAATCTTGCCAAACGAAACAAGTGAGAAAGAAGTGAGAAAGTCAGAAAAGACGGTCTCAAAGCTTTCCAGCGCATACTGGGCAGAAAAGGTTTTCCGCATCAAGGACAGCCCCGGCTTTTACGCACAGATACAGCACGCCGGAGAGCGCCGCAAAATCCCCCTGGTGACTGGTGACCGCAAGGCGGCCGGGGCCAAGGCGGCCACCTTCTACAGCAATGTGCTATCCAAGGGCTGGGATGCTGCCCTGATGGAATTGGATCCAGAGCGGGCAAAGGAACGTTGCGCGGCCACTGTGGGCGATGTTACGGGAGCCATCAAGGCCGCTGGCCTACGCCCGGCCACTGCCAGCAGTTATGACCGCTCCTTGCGCTGGTGGGCTGCCCGTGCTTTGGACATGAAAGCGCGAAAGAAGGATTACGGCCCAACCGGCAGCCGGGCATATCGCGCCAAGGCGGAGGCGCTACCGTTGGATGACATACGCCCGGAATTTGTGCGCGGAATCATTGCCCGCCGCCTGAGTGAGACCGCCGGGGATGTTATGGCAGATCGCGCCGCACGCACCACGCTGGCCACCTATCTGCGCTGCGCCAAAGCTGCCATCCAGACCGCCGAGAATGCAGGCGTGAAGATCCCTAGCCCGAAACCATTCGATGGCGTAGAGACGCCAAAGGGTGCCAAAGCGCCCGGTTATCGGTCAACGTTTTCGGCGACCACGATATTGCGGAAGGCTAAGAAGGAATTGGGCGGCGATGATCCAGACGCATACGCCTCCATTTGTTTGGCAATAGGTGCCGGGCTCAGGCGAGGTGAAATCCTTAATTTGAAGTGGCAACACGTTGACGCCAAGAAAAGGCAAATTGACGTAAGCGCCGGGGGAAGTTGGACACCCAAAACCACCGAAAGTGAGGCGAGCGTGTATGTTGCCGCCGGGCTGATTGCAGAACTTGAACCGCTACGCACCGGACCCGATACCGCCGTCACGTCTCCCAATGGCGTTGACCGCGCCGTAGCCTGGCTGCGCTCCAAGGGCATTGATAACAACAACCCGCTTCACACGCTCCGCAAAGAGTTTGGCAGCATCATTGCCCAGCAAAGCGACCTTTTCACAGCCAGCAAACAGCTACGCCATTCAAGCCTTCAGGTTACGGCATCTTATTACGTGGAAAACCGCAAAAAGATTGCGCCAGACATTGGCAAAATGCTGGCCCTCACTCCCAAGGGCAAAAAGTAAAACCACACAATTCCCGCCCGCCCCCCGGTTGACCACCGGGGGGCTTTCTGTTTTTTGTGTGCAATCATTTTTCGCGCGCGCCTAAAACCTTGTAAAGTCTTATGCAATAGAATGTTGCAAGCCGTTGCGCGCGTTTTTATAGGCATGAAATGTGACGTCCCCCGTTGTATAGCGTGCGACATCGCACGTATATATATGAGAACTTGCAAAAATAAAAACATCGTGGCGACGCAAACAACTGCGTCGACAACAAACAACAACCTGTCCCCGCGCCTGATCGCGTTGACGCCTGAAGCGTTCGCCGCCGCAATCAGTTGGCATCCTGAATCGGTAAGGCTTGCGTGCCGCCAGGGGAGAATTAAAGGCGCAATCAAGCTTGGGAAGGGTTGGCGCATTCCTGAATCAGTCCTCACGCATATTTTGGAAACTGGGATCCCTTCTATTGCCTGACTTATGTTCAAATTTGCCACCTCAGCCGCCACTGTCCCCGAGCCGTATTGCATTCTCGGCACTACACTGCAGCCATTTAGCCTCGGCCACCACTTGATTCTAAAACGTCTCGAGTCTCCGCTTTGCGGTGGATTGCCAGACGCCTTTAGCCTGCCCGATCTACTATTGGGCGTGGCGGTATGCGGACAACCGTACCGGGTGACCATGGAACAAATGCTGGCCGGCCAATGGGCACGGGAGTTTGCGCGCTGGCAACGGCAGTTGCGTGGGCCATGGTGGAAACGCAACCGTTTCTCTGAGTGGGACGTTGAACGCGCCAAGCTGCTGTTTCGCCGGTATCTGGCGGACGGGTATGGTCATCCGCCCATCTGGAGCCATGCGGGGCCGCCAGGGCTAACTCTCACTGCCCCCTGGGAACTGGTGTTAAAAAACCGGCTAGTGATTGCCGGGTATTCTGAGCATGAGGTATTGAGCGGGTACTTGCCGGCGCGCTGGTACGATTATTACACGGTGTCTGAGTTGCGCTGCGCTGAGAAATGCACGGATAAATTGGCGTGGAAAAAGATTTTTTACACGCGCGAGGACCACGAGCAAATCACGGCAAAAAAGGAGGTTTTATGAATTTTTTAGGCGTACAACTGGGGCTGAACACGTCAGGGTTCAAGCAAGCTCTTGACCAAGCGAAGATGCAGGCCAAAGGGTTTGCATCTTCCATCACACACGAGGTTGGGCACTCTTGGGGAAGCCTCGGGAAAGGGTTGGCTAGCGGTATCGCTGGAATGTTCACCGTCGAGGCGTTCAAGGGGCTGATCGAAAATATCGTGCAGACCGCTTCCCATTTGCGGGAAATGTCTGAGCAGTTGGACACCAGTACAGACGATTGGCAACGCTGGGAAAAGGCGGTCAGCAAGGCCGGGCTGAGCGTGGGCGGATTTATGGCGGTATTCGAAAAGCTCAGGCAGACGCGGGAAGACGCAAAGAACGGGGACGTGGGCGCCCGTGGAAAACTTTCCAAGCTTGGTTTTTCGGATGATGATATTATTTCAACCAAACTTGGTGAGAGTGAGTTTGCTCGTAGGGCGCTAATGGCTGGCACTAAGGACCGTTCTGCGCTTATTGATATTGTTGGAAACAGGGGGGCAAAATACATTTCCGCTGCCAAAGAATTCAAACCTAATAGTGAGGTGACGTTCAATGCAAATGAGGTTGAAGAACTTCACGCTCAGGAGGAATTTTTCAAGGGGTTATGGAAATCAGTAACCAAAAATTTTGTGCGGGCGGTGAGAAATATCAGGGAGGGAGACACACATGAAGCAACTGCAGCATCTCCTGACATGGAGTGGCTTCAGATTAAAAAAACGATGTCACCGCAGTATAAAAACGCGGTCAACGAGAGATCCAAAAAACACGCTGAAGAGTCCGCACAATCTGAAATTGAATCAGACCGTTTCGACGCCGTGCTGAAAAAGCAGCGTGAGGAACAAGACCGTAAGCGCGAGGATGAAATGGAGTCATTGCGGGCCGCCCAACGGGCAGCCATGCCAGAGGATGAACGGCGCAAGTCCCTTGAGGAAGAGGTTGAGCTGCGCAAAAACAAGATTGCCGAGCTTGAGGATAAAATGCACGGGGCCGACAATGAGCCCGAGCTATCCGATGAGGATCAAAAGCGACTCAAAGACATCACCGGCAAATCGCGCGAATATGAGTTGAACAAGATCCGCGATGAAATGGAAAACCGGTTGATTGCGGAGCAGACCAAGTTGCAAGGGCTCGAAAACCAGTTGAAGAAAGAAAAGAGCCCGGATTCGTTTTCCGCTGACAGCCTGGCATCGGTGGGGCTGTTCACAACGTCCACCGTTCAATTCAACCCCATGCTGAATATTGCCCAAGAGACGCTGAACACGTTGCGGGAAATATCAGGCAAACTGCCGGGGCCAACGTCAGGGAATAGGCCGTAAAATTATGACTATCTTTGACCGCGCGACCGCCTATGCCACACCGTCAAGTCACGTGGAGGTGCTGCGTGAAAAGTAAAAACGGATGGTCAAAACTCACCGGCACCGAAAAGCAGAAAATTGCCCGGCTTATCCGCATGGGGTGGCGGCCAGGACAACCTGCAATTCGGTATTTCGGAAACAAACGGAAAGGGGCGCCGATCATTGAATGATTTACCCCGTTTTATTCGTGACCTACTAAACACCCCGCCCGCGGCAGGACAAGGGGTTCATATCTGGCTTTTCAAGTGCGCCCGTGTGCTTCACCCGTTTTATCAGCCCGACATCACAGAGGCACTCCTGGCGCGTGCCAGCGCCAACTGCGGACGGACCGTTACGCGTCGGGAAATTAACGACGCTATCCGCAATTCTGCCGCGTGCGCTTGGAAACCCAAAGGACGCCGGACCCGGTACAGCCCGCAACGGCAATGTTCACCACCGCCACCACCACCACCACGATGGCCCGCGTACAATCCGCAAGCCGTCGCTGAGATTGTCGCCGATGGCCCACGGCAGGCCGATCTATTGGAATTGTCACCGATCCGCGTTGACCCCGTGGACAACACCGCTGAGCTTTTGCAGCAACTATTTCCGGGAGATCCGCTGGTGTGCATGGGCGAGACCGTATACAAATTTATCACCCGGCCACTGAGTCATTTAATCAAACACTATCCACTGGAAACTTTCCCGCTCGTTACGCAATCACCCATGGTTCAACAATGGGGTATCACGGCGGATGGCAAGCCGTCGGAACGATCGTTGACAAATATCGGACAGCGCAAGTTTCAGGTCGTGGAATTTGACAAGGACAAGGGCACACTGGACCAGCAAGCCGCAATCCATTGGCACCTTGCGAGGTTCGCACCGCTGGTGTTGGTGGTGTTTTCCGGCAGCGAATCTTTGCACGGGTGGTACAACGTAGTCGGGGAAGCCGAGGCCGACGTGACCAGATTTTTCAAGTATGCCACATCATTGGGAGCGGATACACCAATGGCTTCACCTATCCAAATGACGCGCACGCCCAACGCTTTTCGCGACAATGGCACTCGTCAAACCGTCAACTACTACAACCCTTCCCTGATATGAGCAAACTTTTACCCGTTCCCGATTTGAAAGCCACCACCACCGAACCGCCCCCGGCGCCACCGCTGCCGGACGTGGTAGACGCTTCCGCGCTGGTAGCTGACACCACGCCCGCCCCGGATGAGGTTGTCTGCGGTGTGTTGCATCGTGGTGCCAAGATGGTTGTCGGCGGTTCATCCAAAACCAATAAAACTTGGTGCCTGACCGATCTGGCAATAGCCGTATCGCATAACGAGCCCTGGCTGAACTTCAAGACCCGGCCCGGTCTGGTGTTGTTCGTCAACCTCGAGATTCAACCGTATTTCTTCGCCCGTCGTATTGAAGCGATTGCCAGCGCCAAAAACATTCCCGTGCGTAGCGGTGTGCTGGACGTGCTGAACCTGCGGGGACACTGCGCCTCGTTTGACGAGCTGCTGCCGCGTATCAGTGAACGCGCCAAGCAACGCGGTTATGTTTTGATCGTGCTGGACCCGATTTACAAACTCATGGCCGGCAGAGACGAGAATTCAGCCGGGGACATTGGCGAAGTCATGCACGGCATTGAAAGTCTGGCCGTCCAGACTGGTGCCGCCGTGGCGTTTGCTGCGCATTTCAGCAAAGGGAACCAAGCCGCAAAGGAAAGCATTGACCGCATATCGGGCTCTGGTGTGTTCGCCCGTGATCCTGACTCCATACTGACCTTGACCCGGCACCAAGAGGCGGACAGCTTCACCATTGACTGTGTGCTGCGCAATCACCCGCCCGTCGCGCCGTTTGTTGCAACGTGGATGTTTCCGCTAATGCGCGTCAATGACTCCCTGAACCCGGCAGACCTACACCAAGCACAGACCGGACGGAAAGCAATCTACAACCCACAAATGATCCTCGACAACTGGCCCAAACGGAAGAAACAAACCACCGCTGGAGCTTTGAAAGAGGCTGTTTGCAGTGCCACCGGGATGAGTCGGGCTAAGTTCTATGAACTATTGCGCGAGTTGGTCAATCAAGGACAGCTTAACCGGGATGACAAGGAGCGATATAGCATCAGTCTTGAAAGTCCAGAAAGCCATAAAAAAGACTTAAAAGACCAGTAAGTCCAGTAATACGTAGTATACTGGACTACTGGACTAAGCGTTTTTTCAAGTCCAGAAACTCAAAACCCATGAAAACACGAACCATAGCCAACCCTGCCACCCTGCAAAGTAATTCTTTTGACACCTTGCAATAGTTTGCACCTGTCACATGAAACCCAACCCACACGGAATTACACCCGAACAAATTCGGCAGGTTGCCACGGAATACAAGGTGAGTCTGCGCACCGCGCGCCGTCACTTGTATGCTGGTACGCTGCCGAGCCAAGACCGTCGTTTTGGTTCCGATGGTAAAACCTACCCGGCGGGAACCGGGTGGAAGATGCGCAGCCGGGTTGCCAAGGACCTTGCGCTATGCGGCCAGGCATTGCAGCGAGCCCACCGGAAAGCCTGCGAGGACGGCTACGACCCCGATGAACACCAGACACTTCTCGAAATTCAGCGCCAACTAAATGAAGTGGTTGAAATGTGGACTAGATGAACTTGACACCTGGCCGCTACCGCCACCTGTCACAATATGAAAACCTCCACCCTACCCAACGAACCGCGCACCCTGATAATCCTAGTCGCGGTCCTATTGGCCGTTAGAGGCTGCGCACCTGCCCCGGTCATCATAGGCGGGAAGCAATCGCCGGACCTGCCCAGCGTCAAAAGGCGCGCGGCGCTGGCCATCGTGGCGGACAGTCACGCCCGGCCAGACGGGGTAAGGAATCTTTTAAAGGCCCCCCAGGAAGGCAGGTCAATTTTCAGCGCGGAATGCGCGTTAGGTAGGGAAAATTTTGAAGTGTTACACGATACAAAAGCCCCCCAAGGATGAAATCCAATGAAAAAACCACCAACGAATAATGGCACCGCTCCGCCATCCGTTTGGGCGGATAACCAAACGCAACTTGCCCGTGCGTTGAACGTTTCACGCCAGACAATCCACCGTTGGCGAAAACTGCCAGGCTTTCCACCGCCGCGCGCGAATGGCCGATGGTCTATTTCGGCCACTCAGAAATGGGTTGCTGAGAATGCCGCCGTGGCGGACGTTGGCGCGGATGACCCGCAACAAGCCACGCTCCGAGACGAAAACGTCCGGCTTCAAAACGAGAAACTTGCATTCCAATTATCAATTCTGCGCAAGGAGTACCTGCCGAAATCGTCGGTGTGCCGGGTGATGGCCAGATTTATTTCCGCTGCCAAGACGCGCACATTCAGTTCTACATCACGAATAATCATGTTGGCCAGGATGGCCCCTGATCCGGCCCAGGCTGAACCGATCGTGCGCGAGGAATTGGCGGAGATTTGGCGGGAAATGGCAAAAAGCGAGTGGAACAAACCGGAAAACGCTACCGCCCAACCGCAAGGAGGCACCCCGTGAACCATCAAGCGCCCCCAAGGCACGCCACGCTACAGGACACCCTACGCTACAGGACACCCTACGCTACAGGACACCCTACGC
>JBAXGN010000236.1 GCA_037139415.1 Verrucomicrobiota bacterium
CGAGGCGGGACTTGCACCCGCTGGCCTGTCAAAGATCGAAGGCTGCACCAGAAAAGCAGGAAGCCGAACATGGCAGAAAAATTTATTGGCAAAAAGATTATGACCGGAAGATGCCAAATTCGAAGTCGGAAGCCAACTTTTGCAGAAAAATCACCGCTAAAAGGTAGAAGCTTGGATTCAGGAGATGGCCGCCCGCGAATCGCGCGAATCAACGCGAATGAGGACCGCCATTTCGGATTTATGTTCATGTCATTCATGGGCGTCACGGTAGCAAGATTTTCGGGAAAGTGGTTCCCTCCGGGAGGGAAATTATGTGTACGTACACATAAGGGAAATTCGGCAGGAGCCAGTGACCATTGAGCAGTAATCATTGAGCAGGACGGGACCACCAAGGTCAAAAACTGACATTACTTGGTCAAAGTTGAACATGTTCAGGCGGCGTGTTGAGGCGTAGGGTGGTGCCAGATATAGTCATGAAAACGATCAAAATTCTACCGGTGATACTCGCGCTTTCATCCGCTTCCATTTCGGCAGCGGAAGGCAAACTGGATCTTCCCGTCCTGGACGGAGCGTTCAAACCCGACTGGGCGTCCTTAAAGCAGTACCAATGCCCCGACTGGTTCCGCGATGCCAAGTTCGGCATCTGGGCTCACTGGGGGCCGCAGTGCCAACCGGAACAGGGTGACTGGTACGCCCGCAACATGTACACGGAGGGGAGCGGGCAAAATAAGTATCATGTCGCCACCTACGGGCACCCCTCGAAGTTCGGTTTCAAGGATATTTGCAACCTGTGGAAGGCCGACAAGTTCGATCCAGATGCGTTGATGTCCCTCTATAAACAGGCGGGTGCAAAGTATTTCGTCCAGATGGCCAATCACCATTGTAATTTCGATAATTATGATTCGACCTACCAGCCGTGGAATTCGGTAAAGATCGGGCCCAAGAAGGACCTAGTGGGGTTGTGGGCGGCGGCGGCCAAAAAATATGACGTCCACTTCGGCGTCACCGTGCATGCGGGACGCGCCTGGAGTTGGTACGAAGGCGCGCAGGGTGCCGATACCAATGGCCCGATGAAAGGCGTACCGTATGACGGCAAGCTCACCAAGGCGGATGGCAAAGGCTTGTGGTGGGACGGCCTTGATCCGCAGGATTTGTACGCGCAAAACCATGCAATTGGGACGAAACCGGATGATGCGTATTGCCAGAAATTTTACAACCGGACCAAGGAGCTGATTGACAAGTATCAACCGGATCTCCTGTATTTTGACGATAGCGTGTTGCCGCTCGGAAACCGGCCAGAGATCGGTCTTAGCTTGGCGGCACACCTCTACAACTCGAACGCGAAGGCGCATGGGGGACGCAACGATGCCGTGATGAATACCAAGGGGCTGAACGAGGAACAACGCCAATGCTTGATCTGGGATATCGAGCGCGGCATCAGCGACCGGATCGAACCATTTGTCTGGCAGACGGACACCTGCATTGGTGGCTGGCATTACAATCGCGGCATCTACGACAAACACGGGTATAAAACCCCGGCGACGGTGATTCATTTATTGGCGGACATCGTCAGCAAAAACGGGAATCTGTTGTTGAACGTGCCAGTGCGGGGCGACGGCACCATTGATGAGGATGAAACAAAGTGCCTGGAAGGAATCGCCGCCTGGATGCGGCTGAACAGCGAAGCCATCTTCGGTACCCGGCCTTGGAAAGTGTATGGCGAAGGATACAAAAGCGCCAAGGCTGGCGCCGGCAATTTCAACGAAGGCAAGGGTAACCAATACACCGCTGAAGACATGCGCTTCACCACCAAGGGCGATATGTTGTATGCCATTGTGTTTGGCTGGCCGGATAGCGGGAAGTTTGTGGTGAAAACCCTGGGTAAAAAACAGGCGGGGCTCAAAGGAGACATCACCAGCGTGGAACTGCTCGGTGCCAGTACCACGGCGGCGTTTGAACGCACCGAGGCCGGTCTGTCCGTCACCTTGCCGCAGCAAAAAGTGGGTGACTGTGCCTGGGTACTGAAGATCAAGGGTCTCGACTTGGCGGGTTCAAATCCGACGGAGCAAATGACCATCATTCCGTTCTTTGTCAAGGCGGGGAAGGATGGCGGTTTCAAATGCAATGCGGATGACGCGGATCTGCACGGGAAGAAGATCCGGATGCAGGGCCATGGCAGCAAGGCGAACGTTAGCCGTTGGGATGACCATGGCGAATACATCTCATGGCCGTTGGAAGTGACTAAAGCTGGCAAGTTCCAGGTGACAGTGCGCACCGCATCGCAACGGACGGAGAACGCAATCGTTGTGGAGATAGGCGGGCAGCAGCTTGGCGGTACGGCTCCCAAAACCAGTTCGTGGGAGGAGTACACGGACGTGAAGCTGGGTCAGGTTGAGATCAAGGAACCGGGCAAACTTACCCTTACCGTGCGCCCGGCAGGCGAAGCCAAACAATGGAAAGCGATCAATCTGGCGTCGGTGACGCTCAAGGCCGTCAAATAAAGTGTTTTGACAGGATGAACCGGATTCCCAGGATAGTCGGCGATGGGAATGATGGGAAACCATGCGACGAATGGGAATGGTTTGAGGTTGAAGTGGCTGTCCGACATGGATTCGAACCATGACAAAGAGCTCCAAAAACTCTTGTGCTACCATTACACCATCGGACAACAGCGGCGACTAAACTATACCATGCCATGGCGTTTTGGAAGGGATTTTTTTGCAGAATTTTTTCTCCGTTTTTCTGAACCACGCATTAACCACTGCCAGCGCCAGTAATCGCTTTAACTCGGCTGGGGCGGCTGGGCTGCCGAGCGGTTTA
This sequence comes from Verrucomicrobiota bacterium, assembly GCA_037139415.1. Classification (NCBI taxonomy): domain Bacteria; kingdom Pseudomonadati; phylum Verrucomicrobiota; species Verrucomicrobiota bacterium. The sequence continues at coordinate 2,821 of JBAXGN010000236.1, forward strand.
GTTCCGGATCTCAATGCCGCGACGCGTCGGTTCGTCTGGCACTTGGATCTGATCCAGCCGCTCCAGGAGCTGATTGCCCAGGAAATTATTCTGTAGTTGCACCAAACGGCTATCGTGGATGGTCAGTTTGCCATGCGGCGGCAGGAAGCGGTTTCCGGTAAGCGTCACCTTTTCCGTGTAACCCAGATCCAGCAGGCCATCAAGGGTGTTGTTTTGCAGGAGCACCCGGGCAATTACCGGCTGGGTGGGTACTGCGCGTTTGCCACTCGGTCCCTGGATCAGCGAGGTGAATTCCAGCACCGTTCGCGGGTTACCTCGGCCCCGTTGGAACCGGGAATTGCGAATCACCACATCCGCAGGCAGAGGCCCTTCGATATTATCGCCGTAGAACCAGCAGAACGCGGTGATATCGCAATCCTCGATTTTCACCGGTGATTGAAACCGGCAACTGTTGAAGATTTTGCAACGCCGCAGGGTGGTGTCCGGATTCGCGCTGCTCACGTTCCACACCACGGCACCCACCTTCAAATCCGGCAGTGGGTGATCCAAGGTCACGGTCACGACCGGCGAGGCCGGGCGGGCGCCAGACGTGGATGGATGATCTTGCGCCAGGGACGCCGTGATCCTGGCTCGGTCCAACAATTTTCCACCCGCCACGTCGTAACCAGACACGATGTCACCCACATGATATGGCACGATGCCCAGCGGAAAATTCTGCCGGAGACGGAATTTCCCCGGGGCCAGCACTTCCACCACTTTGGCGGAATGGGTGGCGGTATTGAACGAGTCGTCGTTCATGCCTTCCAGGTGACAGTCCTCCCATAGCAGGGTGGCGTAGTTGGCTTTGACATGAAACCCATCGCGCCACGATGAAGTCAGCCGTCCGGTGCCGGGTTTGGGGCGGATATCAAAGCGGCGAAACACACAGGTCCCGTGATTGCGCGCCAGGTTCACGCCAAACAATGGCGCTGACCATAGGTTGATATCTTCGCAGAGCACACTGTGGTTTTCCTCGATGACGAATGCCGGGCTGGCGCCGTAGCCCTCCATCTTGTGCGCGATGCCACGCACCGGCAGGCTGATGCGTGTCTGGCCTTCCTTGATTTGGTTAAAGCCATTAAAATTATCCACCGCAAACACCCGGAAGATCCGTTGTTCCAGACTGCCGGGATACGCCGCCTGGCTATCCTTGATAAAATAATGTTGGCCGGTAAGGCTATGGGGGCCTTGATGCCAGAGCATCCCAAAGTAGGCCTGCTCTCGCTCGCGGGTTGGCCCGCCCAAGGGTGGCAGCACAAAGCCGTCGTGGATTTTTACATCCACCGTTTTCATCTGCGGATTTTTCGCCACAATAGTGCCATCGGCGAAAGGCAGCGGATCAAAATCCACCGAACAACCGCGCACCGTCACATTCGTGCAATGGGTCAGGTGCAGAAACCGCAGCCGCGCATCCAGGAGAAAGAGGGAACCACCGCCATCCAGAGTTACCTCCTGCAGGTCTTTTAATGTGAACACCCACGTTTCCGGCGTGGTTTTGACCCGGTACGTTTTGTGGCTTTCAAAACGCAGGCTGGAAAATGACCCAGCTTCCCTCAGCTTGTCCAGCGCCCGCTGGATGGCGGGGCCGTCATCGGTCACCCCATCCCCTTTGGTGCCAAAATCCGCCACCCGAAGCTCGGTAGCGCCCGGCAAAGGCGAGACCAAGCCGGCCGAAAAAACCAGCAGGCCCGCCAACAGGTGAACATAGTGGCTCGTCATAATCGGTGGTTTCACTTCCCAGCGGAGTAGCAACCAACGTTACCCCTTTTTAGCCACCCAGCGAATGGCCTGGGACACCAACTGGCGATCGTTTGGAGCGGTTGGTGTTTTTCATAAGTGGGGTTACGGATTCGGTTCGCGCAAATTCCACGAGTCGCGCCAAGGCACCTCGAAACCGGTTTTGGTGAACGTCACGGGCAGCCACAAATAACGCGAGTCCGGCAGGTCATTCTGGCTCCAACGATCACCCATGAAAATAAACGTGCCAGGCTGGCCCGCCACCGGCAGCACAAAGGTGCTCTGACCGCGAAACGTGATGTTCGCCTCGGGCCCCCGGCAGGGGTTCGGGAGTTCCTTCCACGGTCCCCAAATCGAGTCGGCCACGGCGGAGCGCGCCGCGTTGGGTGCCCAGCCGGTGCAACCGGAGGCCACCAGGTAGTAGCGTCCCTGGTGCTTGAAGATCGCTGGCGCTTCCATGGAGCGTTTCTCGAACACCCGCTCGAAACGTCCCGCCGGCTTTAAATAATCGTCCGTCAGCAACGAAATATGCATGGTGGCGTTTTCTTCCGAGGCATGGAATAGATAGGCTTTGCCGTCCTCATCCGCAAACACCGTCATATCGCGGCTCATGGCGCCGTCCGGTCGCAGGCTGCCCAGGTAGCGGAACGGGCCGGTGGGGGAATCGCTGGTCGCCACGCCCGCATGGGCCAATTGATAATCCTCGGAATCCACATGCATCCACATGACGAACTGCTTAGTGGTGCGATTGTAAATTACCTTGGGCCGCTCCAACACTTTGGTCTTGTGAAGCTCGTGCGCGGGATCACCCTGCACGGCGGGCAGCACGTTGCCTTCCGATTTCCAGTTGTACAAATCGCTGGAGGAATAACAGGAGATCCCAATCAGCTCGACCCGGGTACCGCCCCAACTGCGATTGCATTCCGGTGCCCAAGTCTTGCCCGTCTTGATCTCGCCATACCAGTAATACCGCTGGTTGTGATACAAGATACCGCCGCCATGCGCGTTAATGGGCGCGCCAGTGGTATCGGTCCAGATTTCGCCTGGCTTGAACTGGCTGTGCGGTGTGATCTGGGCGGCCTGAGTCGCGAGGCAGCCAGCCAGCCACACCAGTGCGAGCCATGGCTTTACCCATGATAAGGAACGGATTTGCTTCATAATTTTCGTCTCTTCTATAGCGTCAGCAGCTAGTTACTGCAAGCAAGGGATGCGCAAAATGCGGAGATTTCCTCCGGCCAGAGTATTTGGCGGAGGCCGATCGCCATGTAAACTTTCTCACGCCAACACATTTTGCAAGATGATCAAGGCGGTGCGCAGCACTTGTTCGGATTGCATTTCCAATGGGCGGTATTGCTCCACCCAACCCTTGCGGCTCTGGTGGCGATCCCGCCACAGCAGTTTCAGCACGCGCTCAGTGCGCTCCACTTGTTGCATGGCCGAGCTGAGCGATTCGCGCCCGTGAGGCAGATCGGAAACATCCCCCACGGAAAACCGGCTGATGCTCCGGTTGCTGAAGACGGCGTGCAGCAGCATGACGAGCGTCTGTTCATAGGGGTACCACCGCTGCATCAGCATCTCGCGCAGAAAGCTGTGGCGGATGGCGAAAAATTCAGAGCGCGGCCGGGTGGAGATTTTGCGGATTTCCTGGGCCTCAGCCGGGAACCAGTTATAGAGCAGGGCCATGGTGCCGTAGGTGTCCAGGAGCTGCTTGTGGTCGCCGCCATCGGTGGTGATCTCCCCGATGCAAAAGTCCTGGTTCAATTCCAGAATGATTTCCGGCAAATCATGCAGCCGGCTGAGCACTTCCCTGCCGGTCGAACTGCCGTAATTGAAATCGCCGGGAATCAGCCAATAGACGTCCTCCGGTCCGCCTTTGGCAAACGCGGCGCCCAGACCGGTGTACCACATTTGGCAGGTATCCACACACCAGGCGTCGAGGATGTCCGAATGTTTGGCGACGGTGCTGTTACGGAATTTCGTGAAGCGTGCATCCCATTCCATGGCATGCACGGTTTTGTTATCCATGACCGTGATGGGCCGGGCGTATTTGTCCTTCTCGCCGTCCAGCCGCCCAATCAGTTGGTAGAGGTCCTCCAAATCTGAATGATCCGCCGGCTGACGGAACGGGTAAATGATGACAGGGTGGATTTTGGCCGGGGTGGCCGGATGCGAGCGGGCACTGGCAGCGGTCTTTTTCATACACAACAATCCATAGTCCGTCACCGACAACGCCCGCCGAGGTGGTTTTGGCCCCCAGTCGTCCTCTGGCTCATCTACCCGATGAGCAGGGCGGCGGAGTGTGCGGGTGACTAATGCGGCGGTAGCTTAACCCGGAAGGCAGCGCGGAAACAACCCAAAAGCCAATAAAAAAGGTGGCCTCGTCAGGCGGGCGACTTTACCTGAGCCGGGCACGACCGGAGAGATAGCCCCAGGCCATGCCAATGGCCAGCCCGGAACCATGCACGATGTTGGCGATGTGCCCCACCTTGCCGGAGAGACACACAAAAAACCAGATGATCATCAGCACCACGTTCACCTTGTCCATGAAATAGCCGGATGCCGGATCGCACTTGCCGCGAATCCAGACGTAACCAAACAGCCCGTACACCACGCCGGACATGCCGCCAAACCGGTAGATTTCCGACCCCAGATATTCACCGGTGTTGGACACCACGCCAATGACCACCACCAGCGCCACCAGATGCCATGAACTTTCCCGCGCCTCAATCATCGAACCAAGCTGCATCAGCCATAGCAGGTTGAAAAAGATGTGCGTAAAGCTGAAATGCAGAAACACCGGCGTTAGCAGCCGCCACATTTCCCCATGGCGCACTTCGGAAAGCGCGGGAATACCTAGGAATCCCGGGCGATAGTTTGAAATAAACAGCAGCTTTAATGCCGAATCATTCTGGCCCAAGCTGGTCCAGAACGCGAACAGGATGCATGCGCCCATGAGGACCAGCGTCAGCGGCCCCAGCCCATACGGAGCCATGGTGGGAAATAGCTTGGAGCGGTCCACGCAGCGTTTTTCATATTCCGCCTGGGCGCGCTCTTCCGCCGAACGCAAGGCATTGGCGCGTTTGGATTCTTCCCGGAACTCCGGCGCCTCGGGGTTCTGGTTGAACCGGTCCAGATGCGTCTTGGCCTGCGCCATCAGGTCTTCATCATGCACCCAAATGATCCACGCGCCGTCGGCTTCGGCCTCGACGTCGTTCTTGATGCCCTGCACATAGAGATACTCCCCAAACGTGCGGGCCTGGAGTTCATTGGGCAGCGTGCCAATGGAGCGCATGTGGGGAAGTATGTTGTGAAAACCGCCCCAAGGCAAATCGTTTGTCACCAACCCTAAAAACAGGCTGGTAAATGTGCGCACGGTGAGGCAGGTTATTTGCATGGTGCGCGATTACCTGTCGTTTTTTGAACGCCGACACGAGATTTGTGGCGGAGCGCCGGTCATTAAGGGTACGCGGGTTTCGGTGCGAACCATTCTGGCCAGCGTGGCTGACAATTAAACCCATGGCGCTCGAATCCAAACCGCTTTTTCATCCGGAGGTGATCCGCCAGCAAGTGCGGTCTTTCAACCTGCCGGACCGCGTGGGTGCCTGGCTGCCCAAACTCCAGTACTGGGCCGAACTCATGGCTTCCGGTCGCGCCGACGATTTCAAGGAAACCGAACTGCTTCCGGATTTCCTCACGGACATTTTTGGCGGTCTGCTCGGCTACACCGGCCCGGCTGGTCCGGCGGACACCTTTACCTTGTCGCGCGAACGGCATGTCGAGGTGGACGGCGAATTTGCCGATGCCGTGTTGGGCAGATTCCAGAAAGACAAGGAACAATTCACTGCGGTGCTCGAAGGCAAGAGCGCCCGAAATCCGTTGGACCGCCCGTTTGCGGGGCGTCGCATGTCCGCCGTGGATCAGGCGTATCGCTATGCCATCAACCTCCCGTGCGATTGGATCATCGTCACTTCGATGCGGGAAACGCGGCTGTATCACAAAGGCGCGCAGCAGCACGCCTATGAACGCTTCGAGACCGTCCGGCTGGCCAGTGATCCCGTGCTGCTCAAACGCTTTGTGTTTCTCCTTGGGGCCGAACGCGTTGTTTCCGCACACCGCGATTGCCATCTCTACGAGCTGCTCCGCGCCTCCGAAGTCGTCGGGCGCACATTGACCAACCAGTTCTACGCTCTCTACGCGGACATTCGCCAACAGGTGCTCACCCGGCTGTGCCGCGCAAACCCCGCCGTCAGCCCGCCCGAGATTCTGCGCTGCACCCAGAAATTGCTCGACCGTGTCTTGTTCACCGCCTTTTGCGAAGATCGCGGTCTCCTGCCCGCCGAAACCCTGAAGCGCGCCTTCGAACATCATGATCCTTACAATCCCAAACCCGTCTGGGTCAACTTCTGCGGTCTTTTCCGAGCCATTGATGCCGGCAATGCCGGTCTGAACATCCCGGCCTACAACGGCGGCCTGTTCGCCCCCGATCCGGCGCTGGACGCCCTCCAGGTGCCGGACGACGTCTGCGCCCATTTCAAGGAGCTGGGCGATTACGATTACCGGCCTGCCCGCGAAGTGGCCGACGCGGACGAGACCACCGAAGTCCGTTCCGTGATTGACGTGGATATCCTCGGGCACATCTTCGAGCAATCCATCACCGACCTGGAGCGGTTGCGCCACGGTCTGGAGGCTGAAGGTGCTCCCGTGGATGACGATCAGGCGAAAACCCGGCGCAAACAGGAAGGCGCGTTCTATACCCCGGCCTTTATCACCCGCTACCTGGTCGAGCAAACCCTGGGCGGCGTGGTACAAACCCGGTTTGCCGCGTTGCGTCAAACGCACGAAGCGGAAACCACCGGTACCGCCCGCAAGGCCCTGGCCGACCCCAGCGCTTACGACCTGGCCGTGCTGAACGAACCGCAGCGCAAAGCCCTCATCCGGTTCTGGGAAGCGTGGCAGGAAGACCTGAAAACCCTCCGCATTCTTGATCCCGCGTGCGGCAGCGGCGCGTTTCTCATCGAAGCGTTCGATCAACTCCATGCCGTTTATGAAGCCTCCAACGCCCGGCTGGAGGAACTGCGCGGCCAGCGCACCCTGTTCGATCTCGACCGGCAGATTCTGCAACACAATCTCTACGGCGTGGACCTCAACGCGGAGGCCATTCAGATTTGCCAGCTCAGCCTCTGGATCAAGACCGCCGCGCGCGGAAAAGCCCTGACCAGCCTCGACCACAGCATCCGTGAGGGCAACAGCGTCATCAGCGACCCGGCGGTGCATCCCAAGGCCTTCAATTGGCAGACCGCCTTCCCCGAGGTCTTCGCCCAAGGCGGCTTCGATGTCGTGGTGGGCAACCCGCCGTATGTCCGGCAGGAACTGCTCACGTCCTTCAAACCATGGCTGGAATCCCACTACGATGCCTTCCACGGCATGGCGGACCTCTATGTCTATTTCTACGAACTCGGCGTGCGAATGCTGAAGCCGGGCGGGCTGCTTTCCTTTATCGTCACCAACAAGTGGATGAAGGCCGGCTATGGCGAACCGCTCCGCCGTTTCTTTAGCGAAAAAGCGTGGGTCAAATCCGTGGTGGACTTTGGCCATGCCAAACAAATTTTCGAGGAAGCCGATGTTTTCCCCTCCATCATCGTTGTCGAGAAGCCAACGGGAGCACCCATGCCCAAGACGACGCGCCTCTGTATCATCCCCCGCGAGCAATTACGAATTGATGATTTGAGTGTGCAGATTGAGCACGAAGGCTTTGTGATTTCTAAAGATCGGCTAGGTGAGGCCGCATGGAATCTCGAACAACCAGCAGTGACTGATCTCCTAGCAGCCTGTCGGACTTAGAAAAGCAGTTTTTTTAAGAAGCCCGGACATA
>JBAXGN010000237.1 GCA_037139415.1 Verrucomicrobiota bacterium
AGGGCCCATGGAATGCGGACTTACGAACCCCGCCAGGGCCGGAAGGCAGCAACGGTAGTTTGCTCGGCATACGCCGTGGTAACCCTGGCATTTACTTTTATCTGGCGGAAACGCCGGGAGCGCATACGGTGGACCTTGATCCTTACCGCTCGCTCCCGGTGCGTCCGCCGCAAATAAACGAATGTCGTATCAGGTCATAGCGCGGAAGTACCGTCCGCAACGGTTCAGCGATGTGGTGGGGCAGGAGCATGTGACGCAGACGCTCGCCCAAGCCATCGCGCAGGGACGCATTGCCCATGCCTACCTGTTCTGCGGGCCGCGCGGCACCGGCAAAACCACCATTGCCCGCATTTTTGCCAAGTGCCTGAATTGCACCGGCGGTCCCAAAGTGGATTTCGAGGAACAGGATCCAAAATGCGTGGAAATCACTGAGGGGCGCAGCATTGACGTGCTGGAGATTGACGGTGCCAGCAACAACGGCGTGGATCAAGTGCGCGAGTTACGCGACACCGCCCGATACGCCCCAGCCTCTTCCAAGTTCAAGGTTTATATCATTGACGAGGTTCACATGCTCACCACGCAGGCGTTCAACGCCCTGCTGAAGACGCTCGAGGAGCCCCCGGCCCACGTCAAGTTCATGTTTGCCACCACGGATCCGGAAAAGGTGCTGCCCACCATTCTTTCGCGCTGCCAGCGGTTCGATTTGCGGCGCATCCCGGTGGCCCTGATCGTCAAGCAACTCAAGCATATCGCCAAGGAGGAGGGAGTGACGGTGGAAGATGCCGCGTTGCACGCCATCGCCCGCGGCTGCGACGGCGGCATGCGTGACGCGGAATCCGCTCTGGACCAACTCATCAGCTTTTGCGGCAACCAGATCGTCGAAACCGACGTGCTGTCCATGTACGGTCTGATGGCCCAAACCCAGTTGCTGGCGCTCACCCAGGCCATCATCACCGGCGATACCGCCACCGCGCTACGCGAGCTGGACACCCTGGCCAAACAGGGCAAGGATTTGGGCCGGCTGATTTCGGATTTGCTGCGGCATTTCCGCAACTTGCTGATTCACCAGGTGGCACCGGGCGATCAATCGTTACTGGAGGCTTCCGAAGCCGAAACTGCGGTGCTGGCCCAACAATCCGCCAGCCTGCCGTCCGAGGCGCTCACCCGCATCATGGAGGTGTTGAGCGATTGCGAAATGAACCTGCGCGACGCCGCCTCCAAAAAAATCCTCATTGAAGTGGCCATGCTAAAAGCCATCCAGGCCCGTAACGCCGTTTCCTTGGATGCAGTACTGAAACAGTTGCAGCAACTGCGGGCGGAAGGTGGTGGAGCAACTAACACCGCTCCCGCTCCTACCGCACCCAGCACTGCCGCCACCCCGGCAGCTTTTGCCAGCCTGCGCCAAGCCATGGCTGCGCCGACCACTTCACGCCCAGTCGCTCCAGCGCCCGCGCCGGTCATCGCTCCAGCCGTGGTCCCACCGACTCCATCCGCTCCCGTTGCCCCCGTCCCAGCGGCCAAGCCAGTTCACCAACTTTCCCCCGAGGAGATGGAAAACCTTTATGCCCGGGTGGTGGAGGCTGCCGGACGCGCCAGTCCGTTTGTGAAGTCCTATTTGCAGGAGGCGTTCCCGGTTTCCTTCGAGAAGGGTACCTTTACCATCGGTTTTCCGCCGGTAGTCCGGGAACACCTCGACCTCGTAAATAACACAAAAAACCACACCTTGCTGCAAGGCAAGTTCAAGGAACTGGGGCTGGGCCATGTATTCATCAAATTCGTGGTGGCGGAGGAACCCGCCAACCGTCCGAAACCAGCTCCGGCTGCCACTGCCAACCAGGCAGGGCAGAACCCGTCCGGCACCCCGGCCAATGACCATGGCAAACCGCCCGAATTTGACCCCTTGACATTCAAAAACGATCCTATGATTCAGAAGGCGTTGGAAATTTTCAAAGGCACCCTGGTCCGGCAATAGTCCGGTTAAACCATCCTTGGGTGCGATCCAGCAACGAATAATCCCATAACCATTCATCAATATGTCGAGCATAGGCAAACTCATGAAACAAGCTGCGCGCATGCAGCAGCAAATGGAAAAAACCCAGGCAGAACTGGCCGGGCGCACAGTGGAAGCCACCAGCGGTGGTGGTGCCGTCAAAGTGGTCGCCCGGTGCGATGGTTCGCTCGCCTCGATCAAGATTGATCCGCAGGCGTTGAATCCCTCGGACGCCCAAATCATTGAAGACATGGTCCTCACCGCCGTGAACCAGGCGCTGGCGCAAGCGCGCCAAATCAATAATGATGAAATGGGCAAAGTAACCTCCGGCTTTGGCTTGCCGGGAATGATGTAGCCCGCGCGAACGGTGTTCGCGGTTACCGGTTACCCAGCCATGATGACGCTACCGCAACCTCTCCAGGCATTGGTGGCCAGCTTAAGTAAACTGCCCGGCATTGGACCGCGCTCGGCGGAACGCATTGCGCTGCATCTGGTGCAGACGGATGCCGTCCTCACCCAACAACTCGCCCAGACCCTGGTGGAGGCGCGCGCTAAAATCCAACTCTGCCAGCAATGCGGCGGGTTGACCGAACTTCAACCGTGCGAACTCTGTGCCTCGCCGCGCCGTGACGCGACCATCCTGTGTGTCGTGGAAACCCCCGTGGACGTGTTACGCTTGGAAAAATCCGGCGCGTTTCACGGCAAATATCACGTCCTGGGTGGCAAGCTTTCCCCGCTGAACGGCGTGGAGCCCGAAGATTTGCGGATTGCCGAATTGGAACGGCGGCTGGCGCCGGAAGGGGTGACCGAGGTGGTCATTGCCCTGGGCAGCGATGTCGAGGGGGACGCCACCAGCTATTACCTGGACAAACGCCTGGCCGGTAAAAACGTGTCCGTCACCCGCATCGCGCATGGGTTGCCGGCGGGAAGCGGGCTGGAATACGCCGACGAACTCACCCTTAGCCGAGCCCTGGAAGGACGCCGGCAAATGACCTGATTCAATTTTACGCCATGAACAAACCTAAAACAGTGGTGTTTGACTTGGGTAAGGTACTGCTGGATTTCGATTACGGGATCGCGGCGGAAAACCTGGCGCGCCGTACCCAAGCCGGGCCGGCGGAGGTGCGCCGGGTTTTGTTGGACACCCCCCTGTTGCACCGATATGAAAATGGGGAAATCACCACCCGTGATTTTTTTGAAACCTTCAAGCGCCAGACCGGCTATGCGGGTACGCAAAATGATTTCAACGTGTTTTTTGGCGCGATATTCCACGAAATCCCCGCCATGGTCGCGTTACAACAGACCCTGCGGGCATCCGGTCTCCCAACGTTTATCTTTTCCAACACCAATCCCCTGGCCATTGAGCATGTGCGGGAGGCGTTCCCCTGGTATGCCAATTTCGATGCGTATATCTACTCGTACGCCTGCCAATCCATGAAACCGGAACCGGTCATGTATGCCGCGCTGGAAAAACTCAGCGGCTGCAAGGGAGCGGATATTCTGTACTTGGATGACAGACCGGAAAATGTGGCCGCCGGTGTAGCGCGCGGCTGGCGCGGCATCGTCCATCAGAATCCTCCAGAAACTATTGCTCAAGTGACCGCCCTGCTGGGTTAGCGCGCTAGCTGGTCAACCCGCGTTTGGCCAGCGCAGATTGAGCCGCCAGTCGCACAAAATCCGCATCCAGGGGTCGCTGGCCGGTGCGCACATAGCCGCCAATCGTTTCCTCCATCTCATACACATGGACTACCGACCGCTCCAATTTTTCCATTTTACGGAGTGCCTCCACCTCCAGATCGGCACTCCGGTTGGCCAGCAGGAATTGGAGGCTAACCAGGGCTTCCCCCGCCACCTCTGGATCAGACAGCAAGCCAACGAGTTCCAGAGCAGCACGCGGATCGTTAATTCGCTGCAATGCGGCAGCAGCCGCTGAAGCCAGTTCCGGCTCTTCCAGCCGCCGCCGCACGGCGGCCACTAAAGGCGTCACCGCAAACGCCCCAACCGCCACCGCTGAATCCCAATCCCCCAGTTCCACCGCCACATAGGCGCGTTGCATGGGAGTTGCCTGGTCCAGTCCGATGCTCACAATGGCTTGCGCAGCCATCCGGCGCACCGGCTTGTATTGATCCTGCAACAGGAACGACAAAGGTTGCATGGCGCGACCAGCCTTGATCTTGCCCAAGGCTTCCGCCGCGCAGTACCGTACCCCGCTATCCTCATCCGTAAGCGCGGAAATGAGCGGATCCACGGCGGCAGTTCCCAACGAGACAGCTTGGACCCACCGCTGGAGGATTACCGTTTGCAAGGCGTGTTGACCCGTATCCGTTGGCTGCCAGCTCAGGGTTTCCAGCGCGGCAGCGGCAGCGCGGCGCACCCACTCATCCGTGTCGAGCAACGCACTCAACAAAGCTTCCGTCGCTGGTCTATGGCCCAGACGACCCAAGGCTTCAGCCGCCGCCTGGCGCAAATCGCTATCTTCATCCTTAAGTGCCGCCATCAAAATCTCCGCCGCTTCCTGTCGCTTATAGGTAACGCGATCGGCAAACTCTGCGGAACCAAGATTGACCTGGCGTTCTTCGCCGACAATCCGTTTCAGCACCGCCGCCGCCGCATTGCGCACCCAATATTCATCGGATTTCAGCGCGGCTTCCAGTTGCGGCACCACTCGCCGGGCGCCTTCTGATTTCTCCCAGTTGGGATCAATCTTGATCAAGGCCGCCTCCGCCGCCTGCCGCACGGACTCCTGTTCGTCCTTCAGCGTCAGCACTAACGGCTCGACTGCCCGGGCATCGCCCAGTTTGCCCAGTGCCACGGCTGCCACATGCCGGATATCACTGTCTGAATCGCGCAATACCGATACCAAGGGGTCCAACACTTGGGGATCTTTGATACGTCCCAGAGCCTCCACCACTGCCGCGCGAACATCCCAGCTTCCATCGGACAACAAGCGAGAGAGCGGTTGAACTGCCCGGGGATCGTTGATGCGGCTCAACGCCTCCACTGCCGCAGTGCGCACCCGGTTATCTTTGTCCTTTAATGCTAGAATCAACGGGTCCACCGCCCGCGTGTCACCCACTTTGCTTAACGCATGCACCACCGCAGTGCGCACGTTGCTGTCCTCGTCCCAGAGCGCGTTGATGAGCGGCTTGACTACTCGCACGTCACCGATGCGGCTGAGCGCATCCACCGCCTCCAGACGTTTGTAGTACACCCCCTCTTTCAGCACCGAAACCAGCGGATCAATGGCGGCGGCCCCCAACTCGGCAGCCTGTTCCAGTTTACCGAGTGCCACCGTGCGCCAGGCGCGCTGCACGTCATCACGCGGAGTCCAGCCCATGGTTTCGAGGGCGCTAGCGGCAAACCAGCGCACGCGCGGACTTTCGTCCTTCAGCAGGTTGACAAAGGCGGGGATGGCACTCGGCTCGCGCCGTTTTTTCAGCGATTCAGCGGCGGCCTCGCGCACCACGCTATCATGGTCTCGCAACGCGTTAATGAGCGGCTCCACCAACCGTTCTTCGTTAATCGAGCCAAAGCTGCGGGCGACCAGGGTGCGAATCTCCGCGACGGGATCTTGCAACGCAAGAATCAGATGATCCAGAACATCGGTTTCCCCTTTGTCGGCTAGCGCGGTCAGCTTCTCTACCGCGTGCAGGCGGGTTTTCTCGCTTTTTGACTTAAGCTGTTGTAAGGTCAGCCAAAGCATGGCTTAGAGCACCTAAGGCCCTAATCTTCGTCGAATTTGCGTTTGAGCAACTCTTCAAGCTCCTGCACCGCCCGGTTGGCATCCTGCCCATCAGCATGCACCGTAATATGACTGCCTGGGCCAGCGGCCAGCATCATCAAACCCATGATACTCTTTCCATTGACCGTTTCGCCGTCTTTTTCCACCAGCACGTTGCAGCCAAAACGATTGGCCACTTTGACAAACATTGCGGCTGGCCGGGCATGTATGCCCAGCTTGTTCGTGACCGTCAATTCTTTGGCGACGCCATCGCCGCCAGTTCCAATTTTTTTTGCTCCGCTCATGATGCAGGCATAGTATGAAGAAGGTTTGTTAAATTGCCAGTCAAAATTCACCATAAAAATTTCAAACGCGGTGTTGCGGATGCCGGACAGGCGATGTGCTCCACTTTTTATGCCAGATATTCTTCAGACTGGGTCCTTTTCTCCCATTGTTACGCCATGCTTGGATGAGAAAAGATACCGAAGATGCTCGCTTCAAATTGCAACGCCAATATCCGAACCTGTGGATATTACAGGTCGCAGCCTTTTATTTCTTCCCCAGCTTTTCCCGGGCGGCGTCCCAACGCTTATCCCAGTCATGCCAACTGCACGCCCAGACTGCGCCGGTCAGCGTGGCGCGGGCCTTGACCATCACGGCCTGAACCGTATTGGACATGGCCAGGGCGTTCTTCCGCTCGCTCCATTGCAGGTAGGATTCCACCAGGTTCAGTTGGTTCTCGGGGAAGTCCTTTTCCAATTGCGCGGCCTTGAGCAGGTACGTGCGCGCCTTGCTTTTGCTGCCGACGCTGGTGGGCCAGCCGGGGGCATCGCGATAAAGCAAACCCAGGCAGCGATCCGGCCCGGCATAATCCACATGGGCGTCCAGACTGGAGGCCAGCTTGAAAGTATCCGCCATTTCATGCACCAATTTTAGCGCCCCGAGCATTTTGGTGCGGGCCAGTTGCCCTTGGTTCATCCCCAGGTAGTAATGCCCCTCGGCCAAGTCCGATTTCAGAATAATGGACTGCCGGGAGGCCGACATGCCCTCCAAAGCGAGGGATTCCCGTTCCGTATCGTTACGGGAGAACTCCGCCAGGTCAAAGCACGCCCGCGCAAAAGTCCAGGCGGCGGTGACATTTGTGGTGGCGGCGCGGTATTGTTCACGCACGGCCTGATAGGTTTTCTCCGCGGCCTGGCGGAATTGCTGAAGGGTTTCCGTCTCGCTCGCGGGCGGGTCCGCCGCCACGCATAAACTCCCCGCCAACCACAAAACGGCAAGCATGCCCGCCACTGGGCGGCCGGCCGGGATTACCCGTTGGCTATAATTTGTCCGCATGAGCACAGAATTCGTGGTTGCCATTATGCAGTTTGGCCCTATACTTTTGCAAGTTTGTTTCGTTTAAACATGCATGTTTGGCAACATAGCACCGGCGCGGCTGGTGCAAAAAGAAAAATCGGACGTTCTTGGTCCGGGGGCGGCTTCGCACCCTGGTCCAGTCACCGGCCCAATCCGGTAAGATACTCCCATGTAATGGGTTGCTGCCTCGGGTAACCCCCACGTTTGACTCGGCACCTTAGACCTGACAATTATGCGTTTCCCTTTGGCACTATCGGTTAAAATCGCCAAACATATCATCAAGCACAAGCTGCGGCGGACGCCCAAGTTCGCCATGGTGCTGCAGTTGGAGCCATTGCACACCTGCAACCTGACGTGTACGGGCTGCGGGCGCATCCGCGAGTATTCCACCAGCCTCAAGGACATGGTGCCCCTCGAAAAATGCCTGGCCGTCGCCGAAGAATGCGATGCCCCCATGATCTCGGTCTGCGGCGGCGAACCCCTGATTTACCCCAAGATCGAAGAATTGGTGGACGGCCTGCTCAAGCAGAAGCGCATTGTCTATATCTGCACCAACGGCCTCTTCATGCGGAAGAAAATGCGGGATTACCTGGCGGCGATCTACTCCCCAGCCCTGGAAACCACCCTCAGCCGGCTGGTGACCGACAAGTTGATCACCGACAAAGAAGCCGAAACCATCCGCAAAGGCAAAGCCGACAGCCGCCCCGTCATTAGTCCAACCAAGTGGCTTTACTGGAACGTCCACGTTGACGGATTGGAATACACGCACGACCTGATTGTCGAGCGCGAGGGCGTCTTCAAGGAATGCGTCGAGGCCATCAAGATGGCCAAGATTCTCGGGTTCCAGGTGGCCACCAACACCACGGTCTATAAGGAAACCGAGATCAAGGAAATCGAGGACATGTTCAAGTTCTTCTCGTGGCTGGACGTGGACGGCCACACGATTTCCCCCGGCTACGATTACGATGCCGCCAAGCAGGACATGGCCAAGCGCCTGCACAAGAATCCCGAGGAGTTCTTCCTCACCCGCGCCGCCACGCGCGAGAAGTTCAAGAACATCCAGGAATGGGGCAAGCAGTTCACCATCTTCGGCACGCCCGTCTATCAGGAATTCCTGGCCGGCAAGCGCGACCTCACCTGCACCGCCTGGGCCATCCCCACCTATAACATCAAAGGTTGGAAAGGCCCCTGCTACCTGATGACCGACGGCCACTACGATACCTACCAGAACATGCTGGATACGCTGGACTGGAGCAAATACGGCGTCGTCAACGGCGTCGTGCGCGATCCCCGCTGCGAGAATTGCATGGTCCACTGCGGCTACGACCCCAGCGGCGCGCTGGGCACGAACTACCAGGCCGGCGATAACTGGAAGAATTTCGCCTATAACTTCGCGACCCGCCCGCCCCGCTACGCCGAGGGCGACAAAGTCCAGGCCTACAACGGATGTTCGATTGGCAAGGGTCATCTTGCCCAGGCCCACACCGCCGTTGCGGAACACGGCAAAGCCATCCCCTGCGGCACCGGCGACACCAGCCAGCGGGACGACCTGCTCGCCAAAATCGCCAGTCAGAAAAAGATTGAAGTCAAAGCCGAATAACCGGCGCACCTGAACCACCCCATCCCCGATACCACACTCATGAAGACATTATTCCTGAACCCACCCTCCTTTGAAGGCTTTGACGGCGGCGCCGGCGCCCGTTACCAGGCCCGCCGCGAGATTCGCTCCTTCTGGTACCCCACTTGGCTGGCGCAACCCGCCGCCCTCGTGCCGGACAGCAAACTCCTGGATTGCCCCCCGCACGATATAGACGTGAAAGCCTGCCTTGAGACCGCCAAGGCGTTCGACCACGTCGTCATCAACACCTCCACCCCCTCCCTGCGCAACGATTGCAAAGTCGCCGAAGCCATCAAGGCCCAGAAACCCGCCACCACCATCGGCTTTGTCGGCGCGCACGCCGCCGTCCTCCCCACCGAGACCCTCAAAGCCTCCCCGGCGGTGGATTGGGCCGGGCGCAAGGAATTCGATTACACCTGCAAAGAAGTCGCCGAAGGCCGCCCGCTCGCCGAAATCAAGGGCCTCTCCTATAAAAAAGACGGCAAAATCATCCACAACCCCGAGCGCGACCTCATCGCCAACATGGACGACCTCCCCTGGGTCGTGGACGTCTATAAGCGCGACCTCGAAATCGAGAAATACTCCATCGGCTACCTCAAAGAACCGTACCTCTCCCTCTACACCGGGCGCGGCTGCCCGGCCCAATGCACCTTCTGCCTCTGGCCCCAAACTATTGGCGGGCACAAATACCGCGTGCGCTCCGCCGACAGCGTTGCCGCCGAAATGGCCCACGCCAAGAAACTCTTCCCCCAGGTTGAAGAATTCTTCTTTGACGACGACACCTTCACCGCCAACCTGCCGCGCGCGCGCGAAGTCGCCAAAAAACTCAAACCTTTGGGCGTCACCTGGTCCTGCAACAGCCGGGCCAACCTCAACTACGATACCATCAAACAAATGAAAGACGGCGGCCTGCGCCTCTTCCTCGTCGGCTACGAATCCGGCAACGCCCAAATCCTCGAACGCGTCAAGAAGGGCGTCACCCTCGAAGAAATGCGCCGCTTCACCGCCGACTGCAAAAAACTCGGCGTCATGATCCACGGCACCTTCGTTTTGGGCCTCCCCGTCGAGACCAAAGAAACCATCGAAGAAACCATGCGCTTCGCCATGGAACTGGACGTCTTCAGCATCCAAGTTTCCCTTGCCGCCCCCTACCCCGGCACCGAACTCTACGAAATGGCCAAGCAAAACGGCTGGTTCAGCAAAAAAGACAAGACCGACATCCTCCACGAAGACGGCTACCAACAATCCACCCTCGAATACCCCGGCCTGACCAAGGACGAAATCTTCGAGGCCATGGACCGCTTCTACGTCAAATACTTCTTCCGGCCCAAACCCATCATGCGCATCATCAAAACCATGCTGGAAGACCGCAACACCTGCGTCCGCCGCCTCCGCGAGGGCTACGAATTCTTCAGCACCCTGCGCCAGCGGAAGAAAGACCGCGTCCAGCCCAAGCCCACCGCCGCGCCCCAGCCGGCGTAAGCGCGGCTCCGGCCCCCAATACCGCGATTTTGAACGCCAACACCCCGTTTTTGAGAGAAAACGGGGTGTTTTGGCCTCCGGACGCCGCCTTTTTGCCTTGGCGCGCCAAAATCCCCCTCCAAAACCGTGCCGTCCCGCGATAATTCTCGGGAGAACTGCCGCACTTCTTCAAAGAAATATCGTTCCTCCCGAAGATTCCGCCGTACTTCTCCAAGATTCTGGGTTTTGTAAATATAATTGTGTAAATGTTTTTTTGTTTTGTTTTTGTTGTTTTG
>JBAXGN010000238.1 GCA_037139415.1 Verrucomicrobiota bacterium
TTTGATTATTCTTATCAGCAGTAGGTTACATAAGAGAAAAATCAGCCATACACCTAAAACACGATTTGGAATGAGCAACGGAGCGATTCAACACGCGCCTCCAATGCACCGCCAGGCTTCCCATCCTCAGTTCTGTTTAGTCGTGCTGTATCCGCTGTAGAATTTCATTTTCTCATTCACCAACTGGTCGCGAATGGCAAAGAGAACCAAAAGCGAAAATGAATCGAGCCGGATGAACGCATTGATGTTGGCATCCTTCGTGGAGGCTTCCCGGATGCGGCCCACAAAACACGTGTTGAGCTCCACCAAATCCTGGTAAAGTTGACTGAGCCCATTCAGCTTGAAATCCGGCACGCCACCCGCCTCCTGTACGAAATACTGTTTGATAAGGTAAGCGCCAACCGTCCGGAAAATGGTTTCTTCCGGCGTGGCAAACGGCAGATGGAAATTGGCCAGTGGCCGCAAGTTCGACAAGATGGGGCAACCGCTGGTGGCCATCACCAAACCCAGAATGGAATTAAGCCCTTTTTGAATGTCACAGTCGTGATGGTATTCACGTTCCGGCGTGCGTACCCACACCTTTGTTTTGCCGAAGGATACCATGGCCGAAAAATCGTGGATGATTCGTGCCACATCCACCGCCGCCGGGCAATGCTGGAACTGACTGTTAGCGAGCGGACAATTGCTGCAGCGCCGGTACTCCAGCCGGGTCCACTGTGGATGCGCTTGGGCATCGATCTCCGGCGTAAAGCAGCGATCCAGCGCAATTTTAAATTCCTTGCGCGTTCCATCTTCCAATTGAAAGTGATACTCGATCATAAATCATTTTGGCCAAAACTCATACCGGAGACGTTAATTCCCATTTGAATGCCGTCAAGTTCCAACGCAAACTGTGATTGGTTATTTCAGTTCAAAAACAGGATAAAACTAGTACAGATTTTTGGTTCGGATAGCCACCGTGCGCGGCTCCAAGACAATGTCTTCCTGCACATGTTCCTGAATGGCTTTGACCGGGCGCAGGTGCGTGCCCTGTCCGAGAGGCGCTGCAGGAGTTTGCGGATTTTGAGGTGGTTGGCGGTCATGGCGCGCACGCGAGGCACTAGTTCCTGGCGGACGTATTTGGTGACGGTCTTTTGGTTGACCTTGGTGTTGAGGTGATAACCGCGCTGCGAGGGGTTCTGGTGCAGCGGCCCCTGGAGGAGGTTGAGGGCGTCGCGGATTTGACGGTGGAGTTGCGCCTGGCGGAACTTGAGTAATTCGGCTGGTTTGCTCCCCACGAACCCTCGTTTCCGGGTTCATGGGTTCAAAGAGCGAAAGTCGTTGGTTCGGGGAAGCCTCACTTTGGCCCGTGCTCAAGGAAGCACGGGAGCCGCCTTTTTTGGAGTGCGGCGGCAAAGCGGGGTGACGGGGGGGGGCGCGACGCCGCTTTGGATGGGCGCACCAGCAAGCCTGTGATTATCCCGTCCCGCTGGGCGGTGGCCTACCGCCTGACGTCATTGGGACGCCGCAGTGGCCTCCCGCGCTCACGCAACTGGACCGAGCAAATCCAAAGCGGTGTCGCCATCCGCCCCTTTCTCCCCTGGCTGTTGCCACCGCACTCCAAAATTTCCCGCGCCGTCCTGTTTGAGACTCGGCACCTACGTTTACGGTTGTGTTGCTGGCCATTGCGGCACTACTTGCCGAAAGACTTGGTGGTGAATTCTTCCACCGTCCCGTTGACCAGTCGGACCATTTTGGCGGACATGCCCGGCTGCTTTTCCGCCAAAGCCATTCCCTTGGCTGGACCCAACACACAGACGGCGGTCGCAAAGGCATCCGCCGTGGTGCCGTCGCGCGCGATAATGGTCACCAGGTTGTGGCCGGTGAGCCCGATGCCGGTCTTGGGATCAACGATGTGGGAATACCGGACGCCGCCGATTTCCACGTGCTGAAATACGTCACCCGAGCTGGCCAACGCCTGGTTCTGCAAATACACAAAGCGACTAGGTGGCGCGTTGGTAACATCGAGGGGGGCGATTTCGATACGCCAGCCGGCTTTTCCGGGCGGGGCATCGCTGACGGTGATGTCGCCACTGCCCGCCACCAGCGCGCGCGGCACGCCATTTGTCCGCAACACCTTGATGGCTTCATCCGCCGCGTACCCCTTGGCAATCCCGCCCACATCCAGTTTCATACCCGGCACCGTAAGGGTGGAGGTGTGCACGCGTTCATCCAGCACCAGTTTCTCGTAGCCGACCGGTTTTCGGAAGTCGTCAATGACGTCCTGCGGTGGCATCTGCTTGACGCGCCGGATTTTGCGCCAGAGCCCCACGACCGGGCCAACCGTTACATCAAAGGCTCCGTCGCTTTTCCGGGCAATCGTCTGAGCGGCGGCGAGCACCCGCCAGAGATCGTCGCTGAGTTTGATTGCCTGGCCGGTGCCGGCGGTTTTGGATAGGCGGGAGAGTTCGCTGCCGGAATCGTAATCCGTAAGAATATCATTCAACTGGCTGATGCGCGCATAGGCTGCGTTGGCCGCCAGGTCGGCATGGGCCTGGTTAGTGGCGTAGAGAACGATCCGAAATGGCACCCCCATCTGCGGGCGCTGGAATTCAAAGCGTTCCTCCACCAATTTTGGGTGAGTGACGCAACCGGCGAGTAGCGCCAGGGCGGCGGCTGCAAGGGCAACGATTCTCATGCGGCTAAATCAACGGTTTGATTTCCGGCAGTGCGGCGGTGCCAGTGGTGCCCAGTTTGTGAATGACGACGGAGGCAGCGGCGTTGGCAAGTTCCATGGATTCCCGCAACGAAGCCCCGGCAGCCAGGGCGGATGCCAGATTGGCGGTAACGGAATCACCCGCGCCCACAATATCAATCGGCCCGCGCAAGGGCAGGGCAGGGACGTGCTCTACGCGCCCATCCGGGGTTGCACCCATCATGCCGGCTTCGGCGGCGGTGACATAGACTGCTCGCCCCTGACGCTTGGCAAAGGAGCCAAGATTTGCCTTGATCTGTTCGGTTTGTATCTGGCCCGATGTCCGGCTCATTTTCCCGAGTTCCGTCGTGTTCATCTTGAAGATCAGCGGCGGGAAATGACGAAGACCGCGCCGGCTATCCGCCACAATGGGCAGGGCGGGATTCGTCCGGGTGATGCCAGCAAGCGTCTTGAGCAACGCCGTGGTGACCACGCCAGTGTTGGCGCGGTCTACCTGTTCCAATACGATGATGGCATCCACTCGCCGGGCCAGTGGGCGGATGGCATTGGCGATTTTCCGGCTCAAGGCAGCGGGTGTGGGCGTCCAGTTTTTGCTGTCCAGGCGATTCAATTCCTTGGGCGGAACGCCCGGTTGCAACAACAGCGGCTTGCAATAGGTAAAGGTCCTCCGCATCGGGGTGGCAAAGAAATAATCGAGGCAAACGGAACGCGGTTTGCCCAGCGCGCGCTGCAATTCGTAGCCTTCACCATCTTCCCCGCAAAAGCCCACTGGATAGATTTCCGCGATTCCCAGGGCGACCAGATTATTCACGATGGTCCCGGCCCCGCCGGGTTGGGGGCGCACCCGCACGACGTTATGGACGGGCAGCCCGGTCTCAATGGAAACCTCCGCTTTGCGTGGATCAATCTCCAGGTAGCGGTCCAGGCAGAAGTCGCCGATGACCGCGACCTTCAACCGCCGATAATTGCCCGTCAGTTCTTTGAAGCGTTGCTTGTCCATGGTGTTCACTGTTCGCCGGTTTCTTCCGTGTGCCGCAATTCGTGCAACAGATGGTGCAGGAACAGGACGTTGTCGCTTTGCACGTAATGCATGGCGCCACCCATGCGCGAGAAGCTCTTGCAAAAGCGCAGATAGTACGCCGGATGATCCTTGGGGGGCTCGCCCTGCGACCAATCCCATTGGCCGCCATCCTGCAAGTCCACCACGAAAATATCATGGCCACGGATGATGCCCTGGCCGGCCTGAAGCCGCAGATTGTTCACGCAGCTCAGGCTCTTTTCAAACACCTGCGGCGCCATGATCGCCGAGCCGACCGACATCACCACGCCGCCCTCCAAGGCGGCGACCGATCCGCCGAACAGTCGAAAATCCGTTCCTCCGCCCCGGCCAATGACCGCGCCGTTAAACATCGGATGGTTGGAAATGATGTCGTAACCAATCCCCGGATGCACAGTCATCGGGATTTGTTGCTGCCAGGCTTGCCCCAGAATGGAATTCCGCTTCCACGGATGCTTGACGATGATGCGGCCGGGGGGCAGGGGATGTTCGATCATGGCCTGCAACAATTCGGCGCGCGCGGGGGACAGAGGGTGCCGTGGTACCGCACGCAAGGCGGACTCCAGTTCGTCAGTGCCAGGCAGCGTGACGCCATCCTCTTCGATGAACTTGCCCAACGAGGCGCCGTAACCCAACCCTTCCAGCGCGCCCGCCAGTAGCGCCAGTTGAATGTTGCGGCCCGTCTCGAACCAGGTGCCAAACGTGCCGGTGGCGACGTTTTTCTCCACGCTCTCCGTGCTCCAGCCGCAGTAGGCAAACTCCCAGTCATGGATCGTGCCCGCGCCGTTGGTGGCCAGGTGCGTCACCCAGCCATCGTACATGAGGCTGATGGCCACCGAGGCCCCGCCGTTTTTGACCAGATGCGCTCCGTAAAGTAGCATGACCGCCGCTTTGCGCGCGCGCGCGGCTCGGATTTTTTTCGCGCATTGGAGGATTTGGTTGCGCAACGCCGGAGAACAAGGCGGCGGGGGCAGGTCGGGGTTGACGAGAATCTCGCCGATCTGGGACATGCTTTTGCGCTGGCCCAGCGGCAATACTTTTACCCGTTTCAAATCCAATGGTTTCATAAGCAGCCTAATAGAACGCGCTGCATCGTATATGCGAATGCTTATCGCGACAACTGGAATTTTTACATAATGGCCTTGAACTCCGTGCATGGGGCGTTCGTTGCGGATTCGAAAGAGCGGCGGTGGATTTCGGTCGGGAAAAATCCATTGCCAACTTTTAAAATTTGGGTATCTTCACCAGACCGCGTTTCCCAGCGGTTACCATTAAATTGACATGAAAAGCTATAATATTGCAGTCGTTGGCGGAGACGGCACCGGCCCGGAAGTCGTTCGCGAGGCAGTCAAAGTGCTGGATGTTGCCGCCAAGAAATTTAAACTCAAACTCAACTATACCGATTATGACATCGGTGGCGACCGCTATCTGCGCACCAACGAAGTCCTCCCGGATAGTGTGGTGACTGAATTGCGCAAGTTCCCGGCGATTTTGCTGGGGGCCATCGGTCATCCCGGGGTCAAGCCGGGCATTCTGGAAAAGGGAATCTTGCTGCGGCTGCGCTTTGAATTGGAGCAGTACATCAACCTGCGCCCGGTTAAGTTGTACGATGACCGTTATTGCCCAATCAAGGACAAGACGCCGGAGCATATTGATTTCGTGGTCGTTCGGGAAAACAACGAGGGATTGTACACTGGTTCTGGCGGGTTTGTGTTCAAGAATACCCCGCATGAAATTGCCGTGCAGGAAAGCATCAATACCCGGCGCGGCGTGGAGCGCTGCCTGCGCTACGCGTTCAACTACGCTCAGAAGCGTCATGCAGGGAAGAACTGGGGCGGCCTGAAGCCCGAGGATGTCAAGGCGGGCAAGAAGTCCCAACTGACCTTGTGTGGCAAGACCAATGTGCTCACCTATGCGTTTGATCTGTGGGAACGGGCGTTTCATGAAATTGGCGAACAAGATTATAAGAATGTGAAGCGCGACTATGCGCATGTGGATGCCACGACCATGTGGTTTGTTAAGAACCCCGAGTGGTTTGACGTGATTGTGACCGATAACATGTTTGGCGACATCATCACCGACCTGGGCGCCATGATCCAGGGCGGCATGGGCATCGCCGCCGGCGGTAATATCAATCCCGAGGGTACCAGCATGTTCGAGCCTATCGGTGGCAGCGCGCCCAAGTACACCAATCTGAACGTCATCAATCCGCTGGCTGCAATTTGCGCTGGCGCGATGATGCTCGATTATCTGGGCGAAGCGAAGGCCGCGAAGGCCATTGAAGATGCGGTGATCAAAGTGGTGCGCACGAAACTCAAGAGCCTCGCCGCAGGTAAGATGGGTTATACCACCACGCAAGTCGGCGACCTGGTGGCCGCGACCCTGTAACCACAGCTTATTTCGGTTTACGAACAGCGGGACGGCTTATTACCGTCCCGCTTTTGTTTGAAAGGTTTTTGGAGCGGGATTTCGTCATTGCTCCGGACAGTGACGCGGTGTACTTTGAAAGTATGCCGATGACATTGGATCAGATCGTGGCAGAAGCGAGCCACTTGCCGCGCGAGCAGGTGGCGGAAGTGGTGGACCGTCTCACCACCGCGTTGTATGCTGACCGTGATTCGGTGATCGAAGACTCTTGGAAACAAGAGGCCCGCCGCCGGCTTGCGGAACTGGAAAGTGGTAGCGTGGAGGCTAATCCCGGTGACGTTGTCAGCGATAATATTCGCAAAATTGTCGGGCGGAGAACGTCATTTCTTCGCGCCGGGATTTTTTTGTAACGCGTCTTGCACGTATTTCAAAACCGTTTGCGCTTTCTTTTGCAATGCCGGGCTGGTGGCGGCGTCGGCGGCTTTCTGCACCACCGCTGATAGCTTGGGCGCATGTTTGACGGAATCCTTGGTCAGCAACAACCGTTCGGCAATTCCCAGCACCGCGGCCGCAGCCTCTTCTTTGACTCCGGCATCACTCAAAAACGGCTCAAGCAGGGCGATGGCTGGGTGCGAGTTGTTGGCGCCCAGTGCGCCCAAGAGCAGCTTCTTTTCATCATCACGTTGGACGAGACTGGCGGCATTCTTGCACATGACCAGGCGTTGGTCGGCGGGCAGATCGGAACGCCCGGCCAACCGCAAGTAACTGCGCAGACAACGGGTCTTATCACCGGCGTTGTTGGCGGACTGAGCCAATGCCAGCAATTCGGTGGCGGCGTCGGTGGTCTTCCATTCTCCCAGAGTGCGAATGGCGTCAGCGTGAACGGTGGCGTCGGGATCATCCACTGCGGCACGGACCGCCTTCAGTGCGCTGGTGGTTCCGATGCTGCTCAGCACCCGCAGGAGCACGCTTTTTTGCGCGGGCTGTGAGGTTGGCACCAGTGCAGCCAGCTTACCCGCCATGGATTCGGGATCAGCGGTCTTGGCGCACAGCAGGCTCAAGGCTTGCTCAATGGGATCGAGTTCGGCACTGGTTTTCGCAGTGGCCATCAGACTGAAAAATAACGGCACTTCACCGTCACCACCCAGTTCCCCCACCTTTTTGTATGCTGCCGCGCGCAACTTGGGATCCCCGTCCTGACTTATTTTGAGCAGCGTGGGAATGGCAGCGGTGAGCCGTCGTTGCCCGATGATCTCCATCGCCATCAGACGTTTATTGGTATCCTTGTCTTCCAGTAATTTCATCACCGCAGCATCCACCTCTGCCCCTCGCAAACCAGCCACACTTTCTTGCGCGGCTTTGGCCACCTCGGCATCGGCGTCATCCAATAGCCCAATCAACACGGGGGCGCTGGCGGCGTCTCCGATTTCCGGCAGGGCGCGAATTGCTGCGAGGCGCACGTTTTTATCACCACTCTTGGTGGCGGCATGCAGCGCGGGCAGTGCTTTGATTTCACCGAGCTTGCCCAACACTTGGGCGGTGAGAATTTGCTTGGCAACCGGAAGCTTCTCCAACTCTGCGGCCAGGACGGTGGCAATTTCCGGTCCGCTCAGTTCCATGGCGGTGCGGGCGGCGGCCTCCGTCATGACGTAATCGGTGCTGCGAAACGCTTCCAGCAATAGTTTAATGCCGTCCTTTTGCCGGGTTAGCACGGCACCACGCAAAGCGGCGGCGCGAACTTGGTGTGGCATTTGGGTGATGGCGCGCAGGTGATCATAGAGTACCATCGCCTCTTTCACTTGGCCGCTGGCGTGGCTGGCTTCCGCGCAACGCAACAGGCCCTCGGCAAAGGGGGCGAGATTGACTGGATCGGCCTGAAGCAGGGCGGTATCCAACACGCGTCCCGCCACCGGCGAACCGATGGCCCCAAGGGCGCGCGCGGCGGCGTGGGCGACTTGGATATCCTGATCGCGCAACAACCGGGCCAGCGCTTCAATGCTGACGCCGTCTTTGCGCGCGCCGACCGAGCCAATCACCCCGATGAGCATGCGGCCTTTCAATTTGAGCAGCGCGGCGCGCAACGCGACATCCACGGAAGGATCAGCGATGGTTTCCAGCGCGTAACGGGCGTTGTGCGAGAGTTGTTCATCGGCCAGCAGCAGAATCAGGGCTGGCACGGCTTCCTTGGTCCCCACGCGAGCCAATTCGCGGCAGGCGTCCACTTTCTCCTTTTGCGGGGCCTCGGATTTGAGGACCGCGATCAGTTTGCTTTCCGGGTTGTCCTGGGTGCGTGCGGGAGTTGCCACCGCGAGCAGGAGAATGGCTGCCAGGGTAATCGAACGGGTGAAAATTTGCATAGCGTTGTTTGCTTTAAAGTTATCGGTTAATCGCTTTTGGTTTGTTGGGGGCTGGGCGCGTTAGACAATGTACGGTGCGCGCATGGCGCGGGAGCGCAGTCGGTTGGCCTCCGCATCGTTGAACTCCGCTTTTTCCGGGTTAAACTTCAGGTCGCGCTTTAGCCACATGCAGATGTTGGCGGCGTGGACCGTGGCCATGGTGTTATACATGACCTCGGGATTGGCCACCGTTTTGCGGCGCGACTTCACACAGTCGAAGAAATTCCGCACATGATTCATGGGGCGTTGCGTGCGGGCCATGTAGTCGCCCACCAGTTTCTTGAAATCAGCCAGGAGGGCAGGGGAGGATACGTCCGGTTTGGCATAACCATCCGCAGCGGCTACCCAACCATCCGGGCCGTCGAACCGCATCCCGCAGGAGCCGTGCCAATACTTGTCACCGCGGGAGAGAATCAGCTTCGTGCCATTGGCAAAGCCCGTGACCATGCCATCGGCGGTCGGGTTGTTGACATACTGATAGTCCACCGCCGAAGTATTCAGCGCGTCAATGCCCGCTTGCGCCTGGGCAAACGTGTGCGCGCCCCATTCCCCGATGCAACTGGTGTGGAAATCATAATGCCCGCGCCAGCCGCCCCGCACATAATCCGCGTTGTAGGGACGCCAGGGGCATGGGCCCAGCCAGGCATCCCAATCCACTTCCTCTTTGGGCGGTTCCGGCTGGGCCGGCAGCCAATCGTGCCGCATCTCGGCGGCGTCCCAGGGGGCAATATGCGCATACGCCGTATGGACCTTGCCCAAGCGACCACTGCGCGCCATCTCGATGCAATAGACGAAATTGGCCTCGCTCAGCCGCTGCGTGCCGGTCTGGTAAACCCGCCCGTAGCGTTTGGCGGTAGCGACCACGGATTGGCCTTCCGCCAGCGTCATGCAGGAGGGCTTCTCGCAATACACATCTTTACCCGCCCGCAACGCCATCGTGGCCGCATACGCATGCAAACGATCCCCGGTGGCGATTAAGAGCGCGTCAATATCCGTGCGCGTGGCCAGGAACTCGCGCATATCCGTGTACATCGCGCAATCCGTGTTGCCGTACTTGTTATCCACCATCTGCTTGACCCGTTCACGCGAAGTCTTTTTAGCATCGCAGATCGCCACAAACTGCACATCCGGCTCGGGCAACATCCAGTTCAACACCCCGGAGCCGCGATTGCCCACGCCCAGCCCGCCAAAGACAATGCGCTCACTGGGCGGCACTGCGCCATCGCGTCCCAGCGCCGAGGCGGGGATCAGACACGGCACCGCAATGACGCCCCCGGCCAGCGCCGCGTGCTTAAAGAAACGTCGGCGGCTCGAACGGTTTTGGAAAGCGGCAGACTCCGCGGAAATGCGGGTCCCGAACTTATTTGCACGTTGTGACATGCGATGGTTCTAACAGGTCAACCCGGTGTTTGGAAATCTTTTTTGTGAAATATAGGGAACGGTGGGTGCATCTCGTTTGGCTGGGTGATTTTGGGTCCCGTTGTTGAAACAACGAAATGCGGGCGGCAACTCCAACGGAGTTGTGTCCTCCAGCCCAGGGTCGCGAGGAACGAGCCACCCTGGGTTTGGCGGTGAGGGGATTCCCCAACCCTGAAGGGGTTGCGGCAATGGCCACGCCATGATCAATTCCGCCACGCATCAAACGTCGGTCTTCCTATCCAAGCGTACATTGACACACCCCCTAAAGGGTTTATTCTCCCTGGCGGTTGGGACCCAGGATAGTCCCGTTCCCCTTTTCCCCCAACGGTCC